>NZ_JBSMDE010000064.1:0-4411 GCF_056497305.1 Caldithrix sp.
TGTTTCACATCTGCAACATCATAGCCAAAAATTTGTTGCAAAACTGCAATGGGCTGATTTTTCCCTAAAAAATGATTCTAAAATAGCTAAATATTCAAGGTCTGTAATACGTTGAAACCACAAAATATCAGATCAAATCAACGTTGGCCTTTAAAACGATTGCACTCTTGCAACATCAGCCATTGAATTCCAGCCTTTCCTTTGTTATTTTACCTGAAACGTTTAATTGGATGGCCCCATGCAAAAAGCTTTTAAAAAAATTCTATTTATGCTGGGCGCTCTTTCTTTACTGCTGGCTTCCCTTGTGTCGTTTTTTGCAGCCCAAAAAATTTTGCCCTACCGTTTGCAATTGTCGCCGCAGGGCAAAGCTAAAACGGTGCCTCTGGAACGCATGATTTTTCATGATCTCGATCACGATGGTATTGCGGAACGGTTGTCACTGGTAAATGACCTGCTTCAGGGCTTCTATTATGTTAAAATCTATCGAGAAGACAAACGTGGGTTAATCGATCAGTTCAACTTTAACCATCCATTGATCTTTAAAAAACCTTTTTATTACGATTTTAACCATGATGGAGTGGATGAGTTTTGCATCTTTTCAAACGATAACCAAGCGCTCTATTTGTCGATTGTTGATGTATTTAAACAGCAATATCTAATCTTTGAAAGACCAATATTGTCGGCCTCGCTCAAACGTTCTAGGAAGAATTGGGATGTTTATTTTGTCACTGCACAAATAACAGAACTGCATGAGGGCGGTCGGCAACAGCTGCTTTTTTCCGTGAACAGTGGCTATTCCAAATTGCCACGCTGTCTCTGCCTGTACGATTTTGAAAAGCAATCCATTGTTCGACGCTTTGATCACCACATGGGGCCCACAAGCTTTGAAGTTGCCGACTTCAATCGGGATGGGAAAAAAGAAATCGTGCTGGCGAGCTCCTCCACCTATAATTTCCCACCAGATGTCTATCTATCCGATGCCTTTAGCTGGCTGATTTTGCTCGACAATCAGCTAAGTCCGCTCAAACCTCCCCTAAAGCTGGGCGGTAAATTCAGCAGGATTAAAATGAAAGCTACAAAGCGAAAATTGGGTCCCCAGAGTGTGGTCGTTTTATCTATGGCCGAAAGCGATAGGTGGTCATTATTTACCGTTGATTCTCTATTGCACTTTAAACAGAAAATATTCGCCGGCCATGCCAGTGATGTTTACATTAACGATTCTGTGGCTTCTCCGGAGATTTATGTTACCATGGCAGAGCCAGAGGTCTTGACCCTTGATCTTCAGCTTAACGTATTGAATACAAAAGAATTAGCCGCTGATCAAGTAATGTTGAGTATTGACTGGCTTGGACAGGCAATGGGCGATTCCCTTCTGGAAATCATCGCGCATAATCGCCAAAATATCTATCTTTTTAACCAGAAGTGGGAACTTAAGGCCCGATATACATTTCCTGAAGCTCTGTCCATCTATGATCTTAGACTGTTAAAACACCGCGGGCAGGCCAAACCAGTGATCAGGTTCCATACAGAGCGAATGAAGTACACTATGGTACTTCTTCCCAATCCCTGGTATGGAAAAGTCCCTACAATTTTTTTATTGGTTTCCCTTCTGAGTTTCAGCTTCTTAATGACCATACTTTGGATGCTGGAAAAACTATGGCGCTACATCTCCTCCTTCTTTTATTTACTAAAAGGGTCCGAAAACGCCATTATTTTGATCGATTTTAAGGGACGTGTGCTCAGTGTAAATAAGCGTGTCAATCGATTCCTCGACTTACGTGAACCGATCTCAGTTGGCATCCGCATTCAGGAACGATTACGCCAACATCCGGAAATTCTGAAGGCTATTGACCGTTGCCGCAAAGAATTGGTAAGCGTAAGCAGTCAGGTCTCTTTTGAAGGAGCGAATTCACGCTTCATCGGTGAGGTTAGCGTTACGCCGTTCATCGGAATTTTAGGCTATGTGTACGCCTTTTTGGTGGAAATCAAAGACAGCACCAAACAGGTATTGCTGGAGCGTCAGCAAAACTGGCATCGCAATGTGCGAAAAATGGTGCACGATATTAAAACTCCGTTGGCTGGAGTGCAGTTAAAATTACAAATGCTGTACATCCAAATCCAGGAACAGGCGCCTCATCTTGCCCAACTATCACATGAACTGGAAACAGCGCATGACGAATTAAAACGCATCAGCGCCATAACTAAAAGCTTTTTAAAATTCAGCGATCTGGAACAGATTTCGGCTAGCGAAATTCCTTTGAAATCGTTTATAGAGCGAGCTTTACAGCCCTTTCAGGTGTACAGCACAAATAGCGCTGTAGAGATGAAAATTACCTTAGAAGACGGCGTTCCCAAAACCGTTTGCTGGGATGAGCGCCAGATGGAAATTTTAATACATATTCTGGTGGAAAATGCCATCGATGCCATTCAGGAAAAGGGGAAGATCAGTATCCGCCTGCGAATTTCCCCCAGGCAAAAACGCGTAAAAGAGCCCTGGATTCAAATCCGTATTGAAGACAATGGCTGCGGTATTCCTCCTGAGATACAGCAGAAGATTTTCGAACCGCATTTCAGCACCAAAAAGGAAGGTACGGGATTGGGGCTGGCCTTTGCCAAACAAATTGTGCAGCAACATGGTGGGCAAATCGAATTTTATTCTCATGAGGAAACTGGTACGGTTTTTGTAGTAGATTTGCCATCTAAAGTGGAAAAATTTCTGGAGAAAACTCATGTACCATATTCTGGCCATTGATGACGACCTTACTTTTTTGGATGATCTCACTTCGTTGCTCAAGTATCAAAATTATGTGATCAAAGGCATCAATAATCCGCATAAGGCACTTAATCTGCTGAACAGGTACAAATTTCATTGCGTTTTGCTGGATGTCCAGATGCCCGGCATGGATGGCCTCTCTTTGCTGGAACAAATTAAGGATCAACATCCTACCATCCCCGTAATCATGATTTCCGGGCGCAGTACGCTAGCCATAGCTGTGAAAGCCATTAAACAGGGAGCCTTCGACTTTTTGGAAAAGGGCGCGGATTTAGACCGTTTGCTAATTACACTGAAAAATGCCATTGCTCATTTTAACTGGTTGACCGAACGACATTTGCTGATCAGCGAACTGCTCGAGAACTACCAGATGATAGGGCAGAGCAAAGCCATGCAACAAATTTTCAGTCAAATCGATTTTGTAGCGCCGACCGATAGTAAAGTGCTGATTACCGGAGAAACTGGAACAGGCAAGGAGCTGATCGCCCGAGCCATCCAGTTAAAAAGCAACCGCTCTACCAAACCTTTCATCCGGATCAATTGCGCGGCCGTTCCGGAATCGTTGATCGAAAGTACGTTTTTTGGTCATAAAAAAGGCAGTTTTACCGGTGCCATAAAGGATCAGCCGGGTAAATTTGAACTGGCAGATGGAGGCACGCTCTTTCTGGATGAGATCGGAGAATTACCGCTGTACGCCCAGGCTAAACTTTTGAATGTGTTACAGGACGGCGAAATTGAAAAGATTGGCGCCCGACAATTACAAAAAGTTAATGTGCGTATCATTGCCGCTACCAATAAAGACCTTATGGCTATGGTCAAGGAAAAAAAATTCCGGGAAGACCTCTTTCACCGCCTCAATGTCTTTCACATCCATCTTCCTCCGCTGCGTGAACGCATTGAAGATATCCCTCTGTTGGTAGATCATTACATTAAGTACTACGCCGATGAACTCAACAAAAAGATTGTCGGTATTTCACCAGCCGGAATGAACATTCTGGTTCAGTACGACTGGCCTGGAAATGTAAGGATGCTGCGCAATGTCATAAGCCGGGCGGTCATGTTTGCCCAGAACTCGGTTATTTCCGATGGCGAGATTTCGCTGGCCCTGGATATGGATCGCTATCAACCGCTGGTTACTAAAAATCCAATGACTCTGGCTGAATTTCTTGATTTCCAGGAACGGCAATTCATTCAACAAATGATGATGCTGTATAACGGTAATAAGTTACAGGTGGCCAAGCGATTGGGCGTGGATCGGGCCACTTTATGGCGTAAATTGAAAAAATACAACATGTCAACGGATGAGTAATGTTTGTCTGACTCCTATTCCCTGTAGCCACTTTCCCGCACAGCGATCGGTCGTAAAACGTTGACCGGAATTGTCTGCTTCCAATGTAAGTAAGGGATTCTTTGTCCCTCGATAAATCAGGGCCATCGGAATGATAAGCGGCACGCCCCTCCCCCATGAACAAAACGTACCCTTTCTCAGAAAAATTGCAAATTACGAATGAGTTCAGTATAAAAACCACGAATTTCACGGATTAACACGAAGATATTTGATGTAATTTAAATAAAAACAATAGGCAAATTTAAATAAAATTCGATAATAATACCTTTTTAGAGTGGACTCACGAATTA
>NZ_JBSMDE010000065.1:0-9990 GCF_056497305.1 Caldithrix sp.
AGGCAGCGGAGCCGCAACCAAAATCAACCGCAGAGAGCACAAAGATTTCAAAAAAAATAAAATTTGTTGACATGTAAGGCGAAGACTCAGCAAAGCTGCACAATTTGCTCCCCCTTCCCTTTATTAAAAAAGGGAAGGGGGCCGGGGGGTTAGGATCTTTAGCACAAAAATTTTCGCATCCCGCTAAGCGGGATTATAAGTTTTGAGGGAAGTATTCTAATGCACTACATCTTTTGAGAGAAGTATTCTAAGGCAGCGGAGCCACAACCAAAATCAACCACAGAGAGCACAAAGATTTCAAAAAAAATAAAATTTGTTGACATGTAAGGCGAAGACTCAGCAAAGCGGCACAATTCGCTCCCCCTTCCCTTTATTAAAAAAAGGGAAGGGGGCCGGGGGGTTAGGATCTTTAACACAAAAATTTTCGCATCCCCCTATAGCGGGATTAGAAGTTTTAAGGGAAGTATTCTAAGGCGCTACATCTTTTGAGAGAAGTATTCTAAATTTCGCTAAAATTAGGGATTTTAAGGGCCGGCTATAATAAGAATGTTTAATACATCAAGGAATGAAACAATGGTAAAAAAAATGACGTTTCATTGATCCCTATTATTTGTTTTGCTTAATCTTTACCTTTTTGCCTCACTGAACGAGTGCTATAGCCAGACAACTAACATGGCCCCCATGTTCAAAACGTTGCGGATTGGGTCAGAAAAGCCATAATCTACGAATTATTTGTTTGGGATTTTACGGCGCAGGGAACATTTAAAGCGGCCCAGGAAAAAATTACTTACCTCAAAGCGTTAGGCATGGACATCATCTGGTTGATGCCCATTTACCCCATCGGACAAAAAGGTCGTAAAGGAAGCCAGGGCAGCCCCTATTCTATGCGGAATTATTATGAAGTGAATCCCGAATTTGGCAGTAAAGAGGATTTTAAACATCTGGTTCAGGCCATCCTTCAGACCGGCTTAAAAGTAATCATTGGTTTTGTGCCAAACCATAGCGCTAATGACTATGTGGAAATGGCCTATCATCCCGACTGGTTTATGCGCGACGAAAAGGGGAACTTCACACGGGAAGTCAAAGAATGGAGCGATATTACCGACTTTAATTATGACAATCCACAGTTGCGCAAGCACATCATTGATATTTTAACCTACTGGATTCGGGAATTCGACATCGATGGCTACCGCTTCGATGTGGCCGGTATGGTTCCGGACGATTTCTGGCAGCAGGCCGTTCCTAAAATGCGCTCCATTAAGAACGATCTATTTTTGCTGCCGATTACAGCTGGGCCCTGCTATACGCTTTTCAGGACGTGCAGAAATATTCCAAAACCGTGGAGTAGCTGCTGAATGTTTACCAGAGCGAATACAAACAGTACTTCCCACAAGGCTACTTTCTTAACTTTATCGAAAATCACGATGAAAAACGGGCGGTTAAACAGTTTGGCAGGGAAGGCCTGCAACCTTATGCCACATTCGCTTTTACAACACCGGATCTGCCCCTGCTTTTCATGGGACAGTAATTTGGTGATGAATTACAATGGTTCAGGTCGTCTGTTCGAAAAAACTACGATTGGCTGGCAAACTTTCGATTCCACACTCTTTTCTTTTTAACAAAAATTGGTGCGCCTACGCCATGTTTTTCCCTTTAATGCCGCTACCTGGCAGGTTTTGCAATCGAACAACCAGCAACGGACAGTGGTTTTTGAAAATGTTCTGGATAGTCAGGCTGTGGTGGTGGCTTTAAACTTTGACGACAAAGCACAAGTCATTAACTTTGAACTGCCGGAATCGTTGCACTTTTTAAAACAACAAAAAGTTAAAGAGTGGCTTTCCGAAGAGGAAGGTGTGTTACAGAAGACAAAACAGGTTACGCTCGAAGCACAAAGCGCAAAGATTTTTGTTGGTCCCCGCTGATGGGCTGAAAAAACTTGGGCGTTACCGAATAAAGTGACGCCCAAAAAGTATTGCCATCCATGGCCCGTGTACACTTCGCCTTATCGACGATCTCCCATGCCAAAGAAGAGGGATGGGTCATCCAGAAATTGCAGGGCCTTTTGAAGCACAGCGTAATGCGCGTCTTCTTCTTTGGCCAGTAATTCATAAAACTGTTTGATCTTTTCGTCCTGGGCTTTCTGAGCAGCTTCTTTGTAAAAAAAGCGCGTGGTGTTTTCCAGATCCATGGCCATCTCAATAATTTCCTGATCATCCACGCCTTTTTCTCCCAATTCTTCGATGGCCCCTTCCAATTGTTCTTTCAGGCGGTTAAAAATCATCTCGAAAGTGGTGGGCTCACGATCACTAACCTTAAGCTGGTCAACCGTGTTGTTGGTTACCGCTTCGTACAGATTTTTAAAGCGTTGAATATGATTTTTTTCATCATTAGCCAGGCGTTCCAGCATGCGCCGGCCAACGGAATTTTTTACTTTCTGTGCGGATTCACTGTAATATTTAAAACCCTCTTCTTCAAGCTGAATCGATTTTTGTAGGACTTCCTCAATGGTTTTAGGAAATTCAGACATGACGCCTCTCCTTTCTGTTAAGTCGTTTCTTTGGGAACTTACAAATATAAACTGTGCTATTCAACAAAATTGTCTGTTTTTTCTCATACCTTTTAGCTTACTGCACGGTAATGCTAAAATACGCTCTGCAATAAACAGGTTGTGTAAAATGGCTGGTTCCCAATTTCACTCAAAATCTCAAATGTTTTAAATTAAAGACTGCAGACCATCAATGTGTCGAATTGATGATTTTTAATCAAAACGCGTTAGTGGCTTAAGGGGGGTAGGGCCAGAAGCCAGCCGGCCGGGCCAATTTCTTACTTTTAATAAAATTGAATTTTTTATACTTTGAATGTAAGAATTTATTATATTAAAGTTGATCAAAATAGGAACAAAAAAATGGGTTAAATGAATAATTATTAACGTATTACAAAAAATAAATGCGTGTTGGCATTATTTTTGTTTTTAATTGTGTGCTTAATTAAATTTAACGTGAAAAAATTCATGTTCGAATCAGAGATTTTGAGATAAAGCAGGAAGGAGTTTTTTATGAGTAAACGAAAGATGGTAACCATAGATGGTAATCAGGCTGCAGCTTATATCGCACATAAAACGAACGAAGTCATTGCCATCTATCCGATTACGCCTTCTTCTCCTATGGGTGAATGGGCGGATGAGTGGTCAGCCCGGGGAGTGAAAAACATCTGGGGCACCATTCCGCGTGTTACAGAGATGCAGAGCGAAGGCGGCGCTTCTGGCGCGGTTCACGGTTCGTTGCAAAGCGGGGCCTTAACCACTACGTTTACCGCCTCACAGGGCTTGCTTTTAATGATTCCCAATATGTACAAAATTGCCGGTGAATTAACCTCTACTGTGTTTCATGTTTCGGCCCGCTCCATTGCTGCGCAGGCTCTTTCCATTTTTGGCGATCATACAGATGTGATGTCCGTTCGGCAAACCGGTTTTGCCCTGATGCCCTCAGGCAATGTTCAGGAAGTGATGGATTTTGCTTTGATTGCCCAGGCATCCACTCTCGAATCGCGTGTACCGTTTTTACATTTTTTTGACGGTTTCCGTACCTCGCACGAAATTTCCAAAGTGGAGGAAATCGATGAACAGAGCATACGTGCTATGATCGATGATGACCTGGTACAGGCCCACAGAGAGCGCGCATTGAATCCAGAAAAACCTTTTATTCGTGGGACTGCGCAAAACCCGGACGTTTATTTTCAGGGCCGGGAAACGGTTAATCCTTATTACCAGAAGACCCCGGAAATTGTTCAGAAGGTTATGGACAAGTTTGCTAAATTGACGGGGCGTCAGTACCATCTCTTTGATTACATTGGGCATCCGCAGGCGGAACGCGTCATTATTTTGATGGGCTCCGGCGCAGAAGCCGCGCACGAAACCGCTGAGTTCCTGGCTGCCCAGGGCGAAAAAGTGGGCGTGATTAAAGTGCGTCTCTACCGCCCGTTTTCCATTAAACATCTAATTCAGGCCTTGCCTCAAACAGTGAAAAGCATTGCTGTACTGGACCGTACCAAAGAGCCGGGGTCGGCCGGTGAACCTCTCTATCTGGATGTGGTCAATGCTTTTGTTGAAGCCCAGTCTGAAGGCTGGTTGCCTTTTGACTTCCCCAAAGTGATCGGCGGACGTTATGGGCTTTCTTCCAAAGAATTTACTCCGGCCATGGTGAAGGCTGTTTTTGATGAATTGAAGAAAGACAAGCCCAAAAATCATTTTACCATCGGCATTATTGATGATGTGAGCAACACCAGCCTGGAATGGGATCGTGATTTTTCCATTGAACCGGATGATGTCTTCCGTGGTATGTTTTATGGCCTGGGCTCCGACGGAACCGTGGGCGCAAACAAAAACTCCATCAAAATCATCGGTGAAGAAACCGACAATTACGCGCAGGGCTATTTCGTCTATGATTCCAAAAAATCTGGAGCCATGACCATTTCACACTTGAGATTTGGTAAAAAACCAATCCGTTCTACATATCTGGTTCATAAAGCGAATTTTATTGCGGTACATCAGTTCGTTTTCCTGGAAAAGTACAATGTACTGGAACATGCAGTACCCGGCGCTACCTTCCTTTTGAATACGCCCTATCCTAAAGAAGAGGTCTGGGACAAGCTCCCCAGAAAGATTCAGGAAGAGATTGTCAATAAAAAATTGAAATTTTACGCCATTGATGCCTACAAGGTGGCCCGCGATACAGGCATGGGCGGACGCATTAACACCATCATGCAGACCTGCTTTTTTGCCATTTCCGGTGTGTTGCCCAAAGATGAAGCCATTGCCAAAATAAAAGAGGCCATTAAAAAGACCTATGGTAAAAAAGGCGATCAGATTGTACAGATGAACTTCAACGCCGTGGATCAAACCCTGGCCCATCTGTACGAAATTGAAATGCCCGATAAAGTAACCAGCGATCTGGATTTTCTGCCGCCGGTTCCGGAAAATGCGCCGGAATTTGTTAAGGATGTGACTGCTACCTTAATCGCCATGAAGGGTGATGAATTACCCGTTAGTAAAATGCCGGCCGATGGTACCTTTCCCAGTGGTACAACCCAATGGGAAAAACGGAATATCGCGCTGGAAGTGCCGGTCTGGGATCCGGATATCTGCATTCAATGTAATAAATGCGTTGAAATTTGTCCGCATTCGGTCATTCGGGCCAAAGTGTATGACGGCGCCTTGTTAAAAGATGCTCCGGAAACATTCAAAGCGACCAAGGCAAGGGGCAAAGGCTGGCCGGAAGGTTACATGTACACCCTGCAGGTGGCTGTAGAAGATTGTACCGGTTGCGAACTGTGTGTGGAATTCTGTCCGGTGAAGGATAAACGCGAAGCTGGACGCAAAGCCATCAACATGGCTCCGCAAATTCCTTTGCGGGAAACAGAACGTCAGAATTGGGACTTTTTCCTCAATCTTCCGGAATACGACCGAACCAAGTTGCGTGTGGACACGGTTAAAGATGCCCAGTTCCTGCAACCCTTGTTCGAATTTTCCGGCGCCTGCCCGGGCTGCGGAGAAACGCCCTACATTAAGCTGGCCACCCAGTTGTTCGGCGATCGTATGGTCATTGCCAATGCTACGGGTTGTTCTTCCATTTATGGTGGAAACCTGCCTACCACGCCGTACACATTTAACAAAGAAGGACGTGGTCCGGCCTGGTCCAACTCGCTGTTTGAGGACAATGCCGAATTTGGTCTGGGCTTCCGTCTGGCCATTGACAAACACAATGAACAGGCCCGAGAGCTGGTTGAAAAACACAAGGACAAGATTGGCGCCGATCTGGCTGAAGCGATTTTAAGCGCCAAACAGGTGGATGAGGCTGATATCCAGGAACAACGGCAACGCGTTGAGGACCTTAAAAAGAAATTGGAAGCGCATAAGGATGATCCTGAAATCAAGAATCTGCTGAGTCTGGCGGATTATCTGGTCAAAAAGAGCGTGTGGATCATCGGCGGTGATGGTTGGGCTTATGACATTGGCTACGGCGGTCTGGATCATGTACTGGCTTCCGGCCGAAATGTTAATATTCTGGTTCTGGATACCGAAGTCTATTCCAATACGGGTGGGCAGATGTCCAAAGCCACGCCATTGGGCGCAGTTGCTAAATTTGCCGCCAGTGGTAAACCCCTGCCCAAAAAAGACCTGGCTTTACAGGCTTTGACCTACGGTAATGTTTACGTAGCCCGCGTAGCCATGGGCGCCAACGATACGCAAACATTAAAAGCCTTTTTGGAGGCCGAGCGTTACGATGGCCCTTCGATCATTGTTGCTTACAGCCACTGTATTGCTCACGGATACAATTTGAAATATGGAGCTCAGCAACAAAAATTGGCTGTGGAAACAGGCGAATGGCCTCTGTTCCGCTACAACCCGGAATTGATTGCTGAAGGTAAAAGCCCATTGATTCTGGATTCTAAGGAACCCTCTAAGAAAGTTTCGGAATATATGGAAAATGAAACACGTTTTAAGATGGTTCAGAAGATGAATCCGGAGCTGGCCCGCAGGTACATACAGGAAGCGCAGGAAATCGTCAATCGGCATTGGAAATTTTACAGCCATCTTTCCAAATTAAATTATTCATCCAATGGTCAGGAATAAGCAACACAGTGCTGGTCGCCCGAAATTTTGGGCGACCATTTGATTAACTAAAAAAGGAATAAGCTATGGATTTAAAAACAAAATATTTAGGTCTGGAATTAAAAAACCCGATTGTCCCCTCTGCATCCCCTCTGGCAGCCAATGTGGACACCGTGAAGAAAATGGAAGAAAATGGTGCCGCTGCAGTGGTTATGTATTCTCTGTTCGAGGAACAAATTGTTCATGAGCAAAAGGAGCTGGATGTTTTCCTCTCTCAAGGCACGGATTCTTTTGCCGAAGCGTTGAATTATTTTCCAGAGCCTGATGAATTCCACAATGTCCATGCCGAGGAGTATCTGGAACAGGTGCGCAAGTTAAAAGAAGCGGTGGATATTCCTGTGATTGGCAGTTTGAACGGCGTTTCTGCCGGCGGCTGGATGGACTATGCCAAAAAGATCGAGGAAGCCGGCGCAGATGCCCTTGAGCTGAATATCTATTACATTCCAACTGATCCGAATATGACTTCAGAGCAGGTGGAACAGATGTACATCGACGACGTCAAAAAGGTGAAAGAAACGGTTTCCATTCCGGTGGCTGTGAAGGTTGGGCCTTTTTTCACCGCTTTTGCCAACATGGCTCGACGCTTAACAGAGGCTGGCGCGGATGGATTGGTCATTTTTAACCGTTTTTACCAGCCAGACATTGACATTGAGTCTCTGGAAGTTGTTCATGATCTGGAATTCAGCACCTCCTATGAACTACGTTTGCCCTTACGCTGGTTGGCCATTTTGTATGGGAATGTTGAGGCCAGTCTGGCGGCCACAACTGGCATCCATACGGCAGAAGATGTTCTAAAAGCTGTTATGGCCGGCGCCGACGTTACCATGATGGCTTCGGTTTTGTTTCAGAAGGGCGTAAAACACATTGCCCGGGTGCTCAGCGACATCAAGTACTGGATGGAAGCCCACGAATACGAATCGATTGAACAGATGAAAGGCAGCATGAGCATGAAATCTCTGGCAGAACCAGCCGCTTATATGCGCGCCAACTACATGAAAACTTTACAGAGTATTATCTGACATTTTCAGCCCGGTGTTGGCCGGGCTTTCTTTCTTCTTTCTATGAAAAAGATCGTTATTCTAAAAGCAGGTAGTACCGACCCCGATTTGCAAAAGATCAGGGGCGACTTTGAAGACTGGATCATCCTTCATTCCGGGTTCCCACGAGAAAATTTTACAATCTTGCCGCTCATGCAAAAGGACTTTGTTCTGCACCCGGACGCCTGTCTTGGCGTCATCATTACCGGCTCACACGATATGGTAACCGATCAACCGCCCTATCTTACTACAGCTGTAACCATGTTACGTTCTTTACAAGCAAAGCGCATTCCTGTACTGGGCATCTGTTTTGGCCATCAGTTGCTGGCCCACGCTTTTGACGGGCAGGTGGCTGAAAATCCAACCGGGCCGGAATATGGTTCTGTGGAGATTGTTTTAACCCCCCAGGCCCGCATGGAGCCTCTTTTCTCCGAATTTCCCCTGACATTTAAAGCCTTTATGTCTCACCGGCAAAGCATCAGGCGCTTACCGGAAGGAGCCGTTTCTCTGGCCAGTAGCTCATCGGATCAAAATGCCATCATCTACCTAGAGCCAAATATGTGGGGCCTTCAGTTTCATCCTGAATTCGATCCACAGATTATGGAACACTATTTACACTCCCATTTTAAAGTGCCAGAATCCGCAAGCCCACCCTTGCTTGAAGATACTCCCACCGCCCGTCTCGTCCTTTCTCGTTTTGTTGACCTTTGTTACAAAAGCCGTTAATTCCTGAATGTTTGGTTTCCTGAAAGGAGTTTATTATTTTACACCTGTTACTAAATGGGGCTAGAATTTGTGTTTAAGTAAAAACAGAATCGGCTAAGTGCCCTGAATCCTTCCTGTCCGAAGCTTATTAAGAAGGGATTATGAACACTGGCCTTAAACGAATAATAGGTGGGGTAAAAAAACATACCTCTTACAGTAATCAGTTTAATCTTGACAGCAATGACAGTTACCTGAAGCAGGAGGAAAAACCATGAGTAGAATTTTTATTGGGATTTTAACGATGATCCTGGCGGTCAACATGAATGGATCGGCACAGACGATGAATGGCCAGCCATTTACACACACCTTTTCCATTGTGGCTATTGATACTCTGCATGGCGAAATGGGCGTGGCCGTGCAGTCGCATTGGTTTTCCGTTGGCTCCATTGTCGCCTGGGCCCAGGCAGGAGTTGGTGTGGTTGCCACGCAATCTCTGGTTAATGTCTCTTTTGGTCCCCGCGGACTGGCTTTGATGAAAGAGGGGAAGTCGCCGCAGGAAGCGCTGCATGAATTGTTGAGCAGCGATGAAGGAGCAGCCTACAGGCAAGTTGCTCTGCTTGATGCTCAGGGTCGTGTGGCAACGCACACGGGTAAAAAGTGCATTGCTGACGCCGGGCACATCATAGGAGATGGATTTTCTGTCCAGGCCAACATGATGTTGAATAAAAAGGTGGTGCCGGCCATGGCCGAGGCCTTTCAAAACAGCACAGGGCCTCTGGCCGAACGATTGGTAGCGGCCATGAAAGCAGCCCAGAAAGCGGGTGGGGACATCCGTGGGCAGCAGTCGGCGGCCATTAAAATTGTTAAATTGAAAGCCAGCGGTAAACCCTGGGAAGATACCGTCCTTGATTTGCGGGTTGAAGATCATCCGCAGGCTGTGGCGGAAATCGAGCGCGTGCTAAAGGTGTTCCGCGCCTATGAACACATGAACAAAGGCGATCTGGCCATCGAAAAAGGCGATGTGCAGGGCGCCTTGCGTGAATACGGGGCAGCCGAAAAGATGTTTCCTGATAATGAAGAGATGAAATACTGGCATGCCGTTTCGCTGGCCAATATCGGCGAAATTGAAGCTTCTCTTCCTCTGTTTAAAGAGGTGTTCCGTAAGGAACCCAATTACATCGAATTGACGCGCCGCATTGTGCCCAATGGCATGCTTAAAGTGAATGACGAACAGTTACAGAAGATACTGAAGGTGGGGAAATAGTCCGGCGCTGTGGTTGTTACGTTTGTCTGAAGCCTACACCGATTGTCATTTCGACCAATGTCCCTAGTGCGTCAGAGGAGAGCAGAGAAATCCTTGACAGAAATGAGGGCGAACATTTTCATTGTTGTGCCCAGGCGGTGAAGGCCTGTGCTGGCATGTCATTCTGAGTCCCCGATTTATCGGGGGCGAAGAATCCCCTACACTGGCAGACAATTCACAAGCATAACGTAACTCGAGCTTCAGCTCGAAACTTTGTAAGGGCGAAGCATTTTTTGAAAAGTCTTTCTTAAGAGCGATTTTAACTTTTACACAAA
>NZ_JBSMDE010000066.1:0-10833 GCF_056497305.1 Caldithrix sp.
TCTGTGGTTGTTTAAATCCCCAAGGAAGGTTTTTGGTTGCGGCTGTGCTGCCTTAGAATACTTCCTTCAAAAGATCTAATCCCGCCACAGCGGGATGCGAAAATTTTAATGCTGTTTTAGGGAGGACGTGTTGAAGAATTGGTTTAAATTATTTCTGCGAATATCAGCTAAATCTGCGCGAAATATAATTGTGATTAAAACAGTTTCTATCACTTTTGGTTGCGGCTATGCTGCCTTAGAATACTTCCTTCATAAGATGTAATGCAATAGCGTGCGAAAATTTTTGTGCTGTATGAGGAATTAAAAAGGTTGAGTTGTTGAGTTGTTGAGTTGTTTAATTGTTGAATAAGCATCGGACTGACATTCCCAATTTCCATTGATCGTGAATGGGGCCATGAAAGAAAATCTCCAACACAGGTGGTAATCCCTCCCCCTCTCCCAGACTTTTATTCTGGGAGAGGGGGATCAAGGGGGTGAGGGCTAATTCGTAAAATGACTTCCACTGTTAGGGTAGTAAAGTTAAGAGTATATGAGTGTAAGATTTAAAGAGTTCCGGAGCATCGGCCTGTCATTTTTTAAAGAAATTTTTTGCTTGCGGTTGTGCTGCCTTACCAAAGTCTCGAGCTGAAGCTCGAGTTACGTTGCGGCTGCGGATTGGATGTCAGTCTAAGGGTTTCTTCACCCCTACCCCACTCTCCCGCACAGCCGATGCTCAGTCGACCAATTCCCTTAATCCCGGTTCATCGCCAGCGCCAGACGCCCGGACGGCGGGGACGCATGCTCCCCAGACCAGAAGCCGCTTCCTGCGGACGAGCCGATTTTCTGGCCATTTCCAGACCAACGGGAATGGAAACGGGCTCCATCCGCTGTTCAATGGCAAATGCGCGCTGAGCCGCGCGCATGATTTCCGGTTTTAAGCCTTCTGCGGCGATCTCTTCGGTAAATTTCTTACGTCCCTCAATCAATTCCCTCAAATAGTGATTGATCTGTTCTTCAGAATAGAATCTGCGGACATCGTATTCATGTAATGGCCGCCCCTCCACGGCCACAATACCTTCCGTCCCCAAAATACCGATTTCGTAAGTATTGGTGCCCCGTAAATCGCCGCGTTGAATGGTGGCCATCAGGTTTAAGGGCACACGTTCCACCTTACGCACCAGTTTTTTTACGATCCGGCCGTTTTGTTCGCTGGTTTCAATGATTTCGCCCATGCCACCGGTATTGTACATAATAAAACGCACCTTGTTGGGGTACTTTTCAACCAGTTTCATGACAATGTCGTAAAAGCGGTTGACCTTTACCCCCCGCGATCCAATGATGAACGGATCGGTGCCCACAATGCGCACCGACTCACCGGCTTTTTCCGGATTGGAGGCATAACTGTGCGTGGATTCGCCCCACAAATAGGCCAGCACGCCCTGTTCCGGAGTCAAGCGCTGAGCAAAGGGCATAATGGTATTACGGCGCGTAATAAAAGCGAAAATGATGCCATCCATTTCATCCAAGGGCGGAAGATTAACCGAAGGCGCGCTGATGCTGACCAATTTTTTATCCTGCCTGACCATCAGGCGCTTTCTAAAGATGACTGCCCGACCATTGCCGCAGAGCGACTCATCCAGAAAATCGATGTCGCCCTGATAGTTCATCATCACGTTTTCAATCAGCGCGGACTTGTGCACCAGGGCGTTGTACATGGCTTCCTGCTGATCCGGACGCACATCGGTTTTGACGTAAAAATTGTTTTCCGATCCTAACGCCGAGCCATCGTCGCGCAAGAAGACGATATCGTCCTGGCAAACCTCAGTCTTTTCGCCGCGGGAATGATCCAATCCTAACTGGTGGCAGGACCAGGTGGATTTGCCGGTAGCGGTCATGCCAAACAAAAACACCCCGTACTTTTTCAAACGATTGTCCTGTGGATCGCGCACGGTCACAATTTTAGTACCGGCGTGCAGACCTAACATGCCCTGCTCGTCGGCGCGCCACATGGCCTGGCGTAAAAAGCCTTTCTTGTCCTCGCCCAAATAATCGGTACCCAGGGCAATATTTAAGTTGTACTCCGGCAAGGCCAGAATCTGAGCGCGCATCATGTGCTCTTCCGGGATGTGTAACATGATAAATTCCGGGCCGGGACGATTGCCCACATCGAACATGGTACTGGCCCACATGTAGGCGTTCCGCACATTTTTGGGATCAGCCACAGAGACGTACAGGTTGCAGATCGGATTGTAATAATCGTTGTGCCCCATCTGGCGACGAATATGAACAAACGGTAAATTTTTAACCAGGTGCAAAACCTTTTTCAATTCTTCCTGGTGATTTTCTAGAATTTTGACGTGTGAATCCAGTAATCTGGGCAAACGGACGCGCGGGCTGCCCAGGTAAACCGTTTTGGGCGCCAGGCGGCTGGAAAATTTGGACATCCAGACATAGGAGTTAAAACGCGATTTATTGGCATATTTGCGGGCCTCTTTTTCCAGATAGCCCATATTCACGGTTTTGATATTCGGGCCCTGTAAAAGCTGCTTCAGTTCCTGATAAAATTGTTCGTAAAATGGTTCGTTGTAAAGCGCTTCGTACATGATGTTTCCCTGTTCTTAGACGTTTGACTCTAACCGCTGATGATGTTCTTGATCCGTTCAGCCAGTTGGCCAGGCGACAGATTGGCTGTGTTTAACTGCACGACCTTTACAAATTGCAGTAGCCTGGCATACCGCTCCTGATGTTGTTTTAAACGTTGCTCGTCCTGTAGAATCAGATATGGATTGTAGAAAGGTTGTTCTTTGCCGCTTCCTTCCAGGGCGGCGCCGCTACTCGCCCCTCGGTTTAAAAGCTGTAAAGCCTGCTCTGCTTCCAGGTCCTTCTGCGCTTCGGCAAGAGGGTCGTTGGTTAACAAAAACAACACCTGCAGATCGATGCGCTTAACATGGCGTTCCATGCCGCCAATCCAGTAGGGATCGAGCATGGCTGCCGAAGTCCTGGATGCCAGAAAACAGTACAACGCTCCGCGATCCATCAGGCACTGATCGGCATTGACGCAACTCTGATTTTCGCAATCTACGCGATCGGTGATCACGTTTTCGCATTTACATTTTTCAAACAAAGGTTCCAGGTCCGAGAAGTACTCAGCGTGTTGCGTGGGCAGGTAAAATTTGCGTTCGGCCACATCGGCTGCAGCAAAGCCGGCGCCAAATCGCACAAACAACAGGTCATTGCTGTGTAGCGCAAAGCGCCTGTCCTGCAAAAGCTGGTAAAACACAGGCGTTTTTTGCGTTCCTTTGGGACCGATCAGGGCAAAACCGCGGCCCTGCACATCGCCGGAAAAACCGCGTACCGTGTGCAGATCGAACAAGCGTTCGCCTAAATCGGCCACCATGGTTAAAGCCAGGGAACGCAACGCACCGTAATAGTCGCAATTAAACAAAATCCCCGTGCTTGTTTCTGAATGGTAAAAGGCGTGCGCTTCACGCCCCACTACGCCATCGACAGCGTAAATGACCCCGTGCGGTTCCAGGTCTGATTCCAATTGCGCCGGATACCAGTTTTCCATCCAGAAATCGTTAAGATGAGCGTTGTTGGTGCGTAGTTGAATGACCAATCCGTTGATGTTGGCATTCCATTCAAAATATTGATTGAATTTTAAATGGGCTTCGGCCTCAGCGATGAGCGCTTCCCGTTGTTCAAAATTGATCTTTGTTTCCAGCGGCGCCTTTTTCCGGATTTTTGTTTTGTAATTATTGAGCTGAACATATTTAACTCTGGTCGGTGTTTTGAGCTGACGCAGAGCCTGAGCAATGCGTTTCATGCCTTCTTCAATCTGCTCCATGGAGGTGGAATAGGAGATGCGGATGTGTTGATCTGAGCCAAAGGCCGCGCCCGGCACCACCACCACATTGGCCTCGCGCAGCAGGTAGTAAGCCATGCCATAGGAATTGCGGATGTAATGTCCATTGTATTCTTTCCCAAAATAGGCCGAAATATTGGGAAAGACGTAAAATGCGCCCTGCGGTTCGTGAACAGAGATTTCCGGAATGCTGCGCAACCGTTGCACCACATAGTTGCGCCGACGCTGAAATTCGGCGACCATGCGGTTAATCTCGTAAGACGGTCCCTTTAAGGCTTGCAAAGCGGCAAATTGTGAAATGGAATTGGCGTTGGAAGTGGAATGGCTCTGAATCTTGTTGGCTGCTTCCACAAGCTCCCTGGGCCCGGCCAGATAACCGATGCGCCAGCCAGTCATGGAAAAGGCCTTAGAAAAGCCATTGATTAAAATCGTTCGTTCCTTTAATCTGGTGCTAATCGAGGCAAAACTGGTAAAACGGAAATTGTCGTACACCAGCTTGGAGTAAATCTCATCGGCAATGATAAAGATTTCCTCCTCTTCCAGAATCTTAGCCAGGCTCAGCAGTTCCTCCTGGTTGTAAGCCGTTCCGGTGGGATTGGAAGGATTACACAAAATAAGGGCTCGTGTACTGGCCGAAATACTCTGTTTTAATTGCTCCGGTGTGAGTCGGAAGCCATTCTCCTCGTGCGTTTCCACAACGACCGGACGTCCGCCGGCCAGACGGACCATTTCCGGGTACGAAACCCAATAAGGCGCAGGAACCAGCACTTCGTCACCATCGGAAATGAGACCCATGATCACGTTAAAAATTGCCTGTTTAGCTCCGTTGGTCACCAGAATCTGTTTGGCGGGATCGTACTCCAGGCCGTGCTCTCTGTACAACTGTTCAGCAATCGCCTTTCGCAATTCCATGGTTCCGGCATTCATGGTGTATTTGGTAATGTTCTGATCTATGGCCTGCTTTCCGGCGTCTTTGATGAACTGGGGGGTGGGAAAATCCGGTTCGCCAACGCTAAAATCGACCACATCAATTCCCTGCGCGCGCATGGCAATGGCCTTGGCTGCAATCTTCATGGTAGGCGAAACGCCAATATGTTTAATCCGTTCGCTTAGCACTGTTTACCTCACTCCTGATTTTGCCCTTGTTACTCTTCTTCTCCGGACAATTTGTCTTTTAGAAATTTCTTCAGATCGGCTCCGGTTAATGATTCAACCACTTCCGGAAGCTGGGCCAGTATTTCGGCGATTTGTCCGGTTAGTTTAGAGCCGCCCAATTTGCCATCGTGTTCAATCATCACGATTTTATCCAGTTTGGAAAGCGGCTGAGCAACAGCGGAAGCCAGTTCCGGCATCTTTTCCAGAATCATCTGGTAAATGGCCGCCTGATTGTAACTTTCAAACGCTTTGGCCTTTGCTTTTAAACTCTCTGCTTCGGCCTGTCCCATTAACTTAAGCCGTTCGGCTTCAGCCTGGTCTTCGGCGATTTTGGCTTCTATTTTGGCCTGGGCTTCGGTTTTAATGCGGTAGCTCTCGGCTTCGGTTTCCGTTACAATTTGCGCCTTACGCGCTTCGGCCGGCTTGATGATATTGGCTTCCAATTCTTTCTGTTTTTTGGCGATGTTCAATTCTTCCAGTTTAATGCCTTCATCCATCTCCAGCTTTTTAAGCTTGTACTCCTCTTTCTTCAGTTCCTGTTCGATGCGGTAGCGCTCCAGTTCGTAAGCCATGTCGGCCATGGCTTTTTTGCGATTGACTTCCACCTGCGACTCCGATTTCAGAGCTTCATTCTGCCAGTTTTGTTTTGCAATCAGCGCCTCGGCCTGCAATCGCGCCACCTCCGCTTCCTTTTTGGCTTCTGCCGAACGAATGGTGATGTCGCGATTCTTTTCGGCCTGATCCAATTCGGCTTCGTACTTGGCTTTGGTAATTTGCGGACGACTTAGGGCTTCCAGATAGCCCTGGGTATCCACCACTTCATTCAGGCCAAACGACATGAGCACCAGTCCTAAATTATTGAAGTCGGCCTGGGCGTCACCGGAAACTCTGGCAACAAATTCCGTGCGTTTGGTAAACAGCTCTTCCACAGTAAACTGCCCGATTAATTCCCGCACTTTTCCTTCTAAAACGGTTTCGGCCACTTCGCGAATGCCTTCGGTGCCTTTGCTTAAAAAGTTGGTGATGGCCAGGTAAAGGGCGTAATCACTGGTATCGATGCGCACCTGGGCGGCAAATTCCGCCGTCACGGGAATGGAATTCTTGGTCATAACCTCGGCAATTTTACCATGTATGGGAATCACCTCGATGGGCAAACGTTCAACGGTTTCGAACAGAGGATTGACAAAGGTGCCTCCGCCAATGCGGTAACGAAAACCAATCTCTTTGATCGTACCGTCCGGCATGGTTACCTTGCCTTTTTTACCACCAGAAATAATTAAGATTTCATTAGGTCCAACCTTTCGATACTGCCTGGACATAAACCAGATGAAAAGAGCAATGAGGATAATCACTGCTCCGATGATGACAAACAGCGTTAGCGACGACATCATTCCTCCTGTTTGCTAATATGTTTCAACAACAACTCAGATTTAATTTAATGAAAAAAATAATTATTACCAATTCGATTTTTCACTTATTTTCACCGGACACAAAATTTTGTGCTGCAATCTAGCCGGACCGAGTGGAAATGCCATCTAATACCAATGGTCGATTTGTGTTAAATGAGTTGAATGAGGATTTGATTCTGACCGGGGAAGAAGCCCTTTCATATATTTGCCATCGAAACGGCAAGTAAAAAATCCCTTTCAATTTAAACGTTTTCTGCTGGTACATTTTTTGTTGACTCCTTTTGTTTTTTTTACAAGATTGTTTAACAACAACTAAATGCGGAGTAAAACATGGCAGAATTAGGTGTAGCCCTGGGTGGAGGCGGAGCCCGTGGCCTGGCTCACATCGGAGTCTTAAAAGTTCTGGAAAGAGAAAAGATTAAAATTCAGGCCATTACCGGTTGTAGCATGGGCGCTATTGTCGGCGGAATTTACGCCTATCTCGGTGAAGCTCAAAAAGTGGAAGAGTTCATTCGTGAAATCTTGAATAGTCCCAAAATTAAAGAATTGGGATTGGCTAAAATGGCCGAAAATCAGGGAGCCGACAAAGGTTTTTTTGAACAATTTTTCGATTTTATTGACATTCGTTTTAAAGCGGTCCAATCTCTGGGACGCCTTGCCTATTTTGATGAAAAAACAACAAACATCATCTTCGAATTCATTCCGGATGTGCCCATCGAAGAGCTGCCCATCCCCTTTTCAGCCATTGCCACCGATCTGGTTTCCGGGCACGAAATAAACTTCACCAGCGGCAGCCTGCGTCAGGTTTTAAAAGCCAGCGCGGCCATTCCCGGCATCTTTCCTCCTGTTGAAATCGATCACTATCTGCTGGTCGATGGCAGCGCTTCCGAAAGCGTTCCTGCCGGTAAGGTAAAAGAAATCGGCGCCGACCGCGTGTTAGCGGTCAATGTTTCGCGGGACATCACCATTTTTGAAAAGCCCAAAAATCTGATTGAAATCCTGTTCAGAGCAGAGGATATCACCAGCCATCAGCTCTCGCAAATCCGTTTAAAAGAAGCGGATCTGGTCATTACGCCGCGCGTACAGAATCTTTCCTGGGTCGATTTCGATAAAATCGATTATCTGGTGGCAGCTGGCGAAATCGTGACCCTGGAAAATCTGGAAGAGATCGAAAATCTGGCCAATCGCAATAGTTACATTCTGGAAATGGAACAATTCATTAAACGGCTGAAAGGAAGTATCTAACTTGAACCGTGACTATTTCATTCAACAACTTGAAGGCTCGGCTAACAGTCCCTGGGATGTGCTGGTTATTGGCGGCGGGGCTACCGGTTTGGGCTGTGCCGTTGATGCCGCCACACGCGGTTTTAAGACCCTGCTTGTAGAGCAGGCCGATTTTGCCAAAGGCACCTCCAGTCGCAGCACTAAACTGGTGCACGGCGGTGTACGTTACCTGGCCCAGGGCGATGTGTCGCTGGTCTTCGAAGCCCTACACGAACGCGGACTGCTCATGCAAAATGCACCTCATCTGGTCAAAAATCAGCCCTTCATTATTCCCCTGTACGAATGGTGGGAAGGCCCCTTTTACAACATCGGCATGAAGGTTTACGATTTAATGGCCGGTAAATTAGGCTTCGGTCCTTCGCAAAAATTGAGCAAAGAAGAAACCATGGCAGCCATCCCCAATCTGGATCAGCGCGGTTTGATGGGCGGGGTCATTTATTTTGACGGGCAGTTTGACGACGCCCGCCTGGCTGTAAACCTGGCGCAGACGGCCGTTGATCATGGCGCTACTGTCTTAAATTATTGCCGGCTTACCGATTTGCTTAAAGATGATGCTGGCATTCTCAACGGCGCCATCATCCATGATGTGGAAAATGCTCAGACCTTTACGGTTAAAGCCCGAACCATCGTTAATGCCACCGGCGTATTTTCAGATCAGGTTCGTCGACTGGATGAAGCGGAGGCCTCCCCTTCCATCGTTCCCAGTCAGGGCGTCCATCTGATGGTAGATCAGAGCTTTTTACAGGGCAAGGCCTCCATCATGATTCCCCACACCCAGGACGGACGCGTGCTTTTTGCCGTTCCCTGGCACAACGAGGTGATCATCGGTACTACGGACACGCCTGTTCGTGAAATCACCCTGGAGCCCCGGGCCAGAGACGAGGAAATCGAATTTTTACTGACCACTTCTGCCCGATACCTTAAAAAAGATCCGCGTCCTTCCGATGTTCTAAGCGTATTCGCCGGCCTAAGACCGCTGGCTGCGCCGCAGGGTTTGTCGACGCAAACCAAAGACATCTCCCGCCGGCATCAGATCACAGTTTCACGCTCCGGGCTGGTCACCGTTACCGGCGGCAAATGGACCACCTACCGTAAGATGGCGCAGGAGACCATTGACACAGCCATTCTGGTTGGGGGCCTGGATGAGAAAGAATGCGTGACTAAACACTTGCCCATTCACGGTTACCGATTAAACACCAATTTTGATGAGGCGCTGTACTACTACGGAGACGACAAACCGCTCATCGAAGAGTTAATCAATTCCCAACCGGAATTGGGCGAACGCCTGCATCCTGCTTTGCCCTACCTTAAGGCGGAAGTTGTCTGGTCAGTACGCCACGAAATGGCCCGCACGGTGGAAGACTTTCTAGCGCGTCGTTCGCGGGCGCTTTTCTTAAACGCCAGGGCCAGCATGGAAATGACAGAACCGGTAGCCCGCTTGATGGCCGCAGAATTGAATGAATCGGCCCACTGGGTAGAAAATCAGATCGAACAATTCAGAAATGTGGCTAAAAACTATCTACTGGAATAAATCCATGGAAGTCGAATCCAAACAAACAACGCTCATTGTAGCCCATCGGGGAGCCTCTCATGCTGCGCCGGAAAATACTTTGCCGGCCTTTAAGCTGGCCTTTGAAGAAAAGGCCGATTTTATTGAAGGCGATTTCTGGATGACTAAAGACCAGCAAATCGTCTGCATTCATGATCCGCACACAGCCCGTGTGAGCAAACCCAAAGTTAAACTGGATGTGCGTCAGGCGACATTAAAAGAGCTAAAAACAGTAGATGTAGGCAGCTGGAAAGGCGAGCAATTTAAAGGTACTACCATTCCAACCTTACCCGAGGTCCTGGACATTTTGCCCGCTGATAAAGGTATTTTCATTGAATTAAAAGATGCACGTTTGGAATTTCTGCAACGCCTGGCTGAGCTCGTGGAGCAATATGAAATCACCCCCCGGCGAGCCCGGTTTATTGCCTTTGATCCGGACCTGGTCAAAAAGGCCCGCCAGTTTTTTCCGGAATTTAAAATTTACTGGCTGTACAACTGGTACCTGGCAAAGGAAACAGGCGCCTTCTCCAATTCAGCCCAAGAAATTTTAAGCATGCTTGAACAATTGCCCAGCGATGGTTTGAACATCAATCCTTTTCCCTGGATTAATCTCTCTTTTGTCCGGAAACTACGCGCGATGAATATGGACTTTTGCGTGTACAACGTTAATTCCTTTGGTGTACTGCTGAAACTACTCACTCTGGGTGTTGATGCGATTGCCACCAACCATCCGGCTAAACTACGAAAGCAGATGGAAAAATATTTTGCGCCCAAACCGCTTCTCAGAGCCCAGAGCGAGGAGCTGGAAGTTCAGGAAAATGGTGCGTACATCTTTCACAACCATCCAGTTGAAGGGAAGAGGAAGGGGAAAGATTAAAACAAGGGCGTTTGATGAAAATGGATACCTGGAAAGAGATGAAAGGGATTCGATAACTGTAAGGAATTGCTGTGCTACGGTTCCGAGTTATTTTTAAATTGTAAGGATAGGTTTCATTTAATATTGAATGGATTTTTCTCAACCCAGCCAGTCAGTGATGTTAAAAACAGCATTAAACTGTCTGGCTGCATTGGTTCTGCTTTTAGAATACTTCTCTCAAAAAATCTAGTCCCGCCATGGCGGGATGCGAAAATTTTTGTGCTGTGTGAAGAAGCAAAACTGTTGAATTGTTGATTTGTTGATTTGTTGAATGGTTTGTTGTCCCGTCACAGTGAATCGCAATTTCCGCTGCGCTCCAACCGGCTAAAGCGGCCGGACAATTAAAAAAATTTCCCACACAGGTCTTCCCTCTCTCCCAGATTTTTATTCTGGGAGAGGGGGACCGAGGGGAGAGGGCTAATTCGTGAAATGACTTCTGCTATTGGAGGGGAAGCGTTAAGAGTGTAAGAGTGTAAGAGTGTAAGAGTTTAGAGGTTTAGAAGTTTAGGAGTTTAGAATACTTCCTTCAAAAGATCTAATCCCGCCACGGCGGGATGCGAAAATTTTTGTGCTGTTTTAAAAACTCATCCCCCAGCCCCTTCTCTTTAAAAAAGAGAAGGGGTGCAATTTTGCCGGCACGATAAATTTTTTACTTACATGTTGAATAATTGGTTTT
>NZ_JBSMDE010000067.1:0-98171 GCF_056497305.1 Caldithrix sp.
TAATTCGTGAGTCCACTCTAAAAAGGTATTATTATCGAATTTTATTTAAATTTGCCTATTGTTTTTATTTAAATTACATCAAATATCTTCGTGTTAATCCGTGAAATTCGTGGTTTTTATACTGAACCCATTTCTTTTTTCTCGAAAACGGTTATACAACGAAAAAAGGAATCCGGCAATCATAATCAGTGTACCCAACCAGAGTAGATTAATTAACGGTTTAATAGAAACTTCGGCAGCCAAAATTTCTTTGCCCGCTTCAGGACTTTCGTTCTTCTCGGAAACGACGATGGCAATGGAACGTTTTTCTACATTAACACCGTTTAAAAAGACTTTGGATTGTCCATCGACAAAAGTGGCGGGTTCCGGCTGACGATCGTTTCCTTTCATGTGAATGCCCGGGCGTATTTCCCCAACCAGTTTTCCGTTTTTATCGTAAACTTCCACAATCGCCTTCAATAGAATCTCATCGCCTCCCATCTGATGGGCATTCATGTCATAGCCTGTAAAAAGCAATTGATAATCATTAAAAGCCGTCTTCTGCCCTTTTACCAGATTTACCTGATGTCCTGAAGACATGCTCTCTTCAGGCGGGATAATCTGAATGGGAGAGATATAAAGATCGTGAATCCATTTATTTTGAACCGAAGGACCAACCATCCAGGCCTGGCTATAATCACTCCAATAAAACTTAGCCAGCGTACGATTGCCATTCACTTCCAATAAAACTCGATCTTTACCATCTGGACCAGGCAAACGCCCCTTATAAACGATCTGATAACCGAAGGCCTCCTTGGGCGTATCTTTGGGGAAGGTTAATTTTACGGACCGGTCGTAAACAGATGAAGTAATAATACCGATGAACATCAGTCCCACACCGGTATGAACCAGATATCCACCAAAGCCATAATTCTTTTTGCGCCAGAACCGAATCACAATTTGTCCGTTAATCAGAATGAGGAAAGTAGACAGGATCATGATCAGTAAAGGGATGGGCTGCTTTACGCCCAACAAAAAGTAGACCACGCCAAACAGAACGCTGGTAATGCCATGTAATAGGACCGATCGCAATTTATCCCAGCTTGTCGTTTTCCAGCGCATCAATGGCGAAAGAGCGATGAGTAAAGCCATTAAAACCGCGCCTGGCCCGGCCATATAGTTGTAATATTCTGTAGCAAAACTTTCGGCCTTATCTTTGAACAGTCCGCTAAATAGGGGCCAGGAGGTCCCCACAAAGGTAAAGATAGCCATTAAAATGAGCACCAGCATGCCCAGATTCAAAAAACTTTCCCGCGTGGCTAAATCGGTGTGCACCGGTTGATATTTGACCTCATTAATGCGGAACAAAAAGGTTAACAGGGCCATCACGCCAAAAAGGGCAACAAAACCCACCAGGTAAGAACTTATTTCGGATTCGCCAAAAGAGTGCACGGAAAAATCGGTGAGAATGCCGCTTCTGGTAAGTAAACTTCCCCACAAAACTAAAATAAAGGTCATCAGAGCCAGCAAAATATTAGTTTTTTTCATCCCTCCCTGTCGCCGCTGGATGAGGAGGCCGTGAATTAAAGCCAAGCTGAACAACCAGGGAACCAGTGAACTGTTTTCTACCGGATCCCAGCCCCAGTAGCCACCCCAGCCCAGGGTGGTATAGGCCCAATATCCCCCAAGGATGATCCCTGTTCCTAACACCATACCTGTAAAGACTACGAAGGGAAAGGCCGGCTTCACCCAACGATCGTAATTCCTTTTAATCAAGGCCGCCATAGCAAAAGAAAAAGGCAGCATGGTAGAGGAATATCCAGCAAATAAAATTGGCGGATGAATAACCATCCATGGATCTTGTAATAAAGGATTTAAACCCGCTCCATCCGCAGGGACTACGCCCACCGGAAACGATGCGGGATTGATCTCCCAGATATAGGTAAAAGGATTTTTCTTGATCAAAATAATGGCAATGAAGGCCAGGACCAGATTAAAGAAGCTCATAACCATGGGCTCCTCTTCTTTACGTAATCGAATGATCCACAGCCCATAAATAAAACCATAAAGCAGCCAGAGCAAAAAAGTGCCTTCCTGCCCGGCCCAGAAAGTAGAAATGAGGTAGAAAAGGCTAAGGTCACGAGAAGAATAGCTAAAAACGTAACTCCACTCAAAATGGTGGGTTAGAATTCCGTACAGCAAAAGCACAACCTGAAAAACGATTAAAATGCCCGCTGTGTAGAAGGATGTTCTGGCAAACGTGAGCAAAGCCTGTTCGCCACGTCTGTCATATAAATAATAAGCCACTACACTTAACATCAAAGCAACAAAGGTTAAGGCAGTAGCCGAAATACCTAAAATCATAGATTACTCCCTTCGGGTTGGTACTTGGAAGGACATTTTACCAGCAATTCTTTAGCATGGAAAACGCCATTTTCATACTTTCCCACACAAACAATGTGAGAGGCTTGATCAAAATTGCCAGGTTTGGCGCCATCATAAACCACATTCAAAATTTCGCCGTTTTCATCACGGATCTGAAATTTAAAGACATTTTCCTGTACGTCAAACTGGCCATTGCCAACTCGTTCCCCCTTAACCTGCACTGTTTCGTTGCTGGCCTTTGCTTCGCTAATCGAAACATAAGGTGTTAAAGAACTGTTAAACGAAATGGCCGCCCAAATGGTAAATCCTACAATAATCAACCCGCCAATGATATATTTAGAACGCATAATACACAATCCTTTTTTGTTTTACTCCGACTTAACTTACACATTTCAAAAAATTTTCAAATCCTTAACCTAGCAATTTAAGCAACTGTTTTTTGCCTTTTCAGCCTATTATTTCTCACTTAAATGCAGATCTTCAAATTCTTGTTTCAACTTTTTTATCGACTGGTCCGTACGCCAAAGATAAAAAAAGACGCCAGTCCAGATTACCAGATTTACAATCATCACAATAAATTCCGGATTCATTTTTATTCCTCCAACATTTTATTTTCTTTGTATTGACGCAAAATCATTTGAAGCCTGACCTGTGTTTTGCGCACCTGAAATAGCCACAGATACAGGATAGTATGAAAGATCAGCGATGAAAAAAAGACCACGCGCTGGCGCATTTCTAGATGAATTTTCCCCTGGGCATTAATCACAGGATCGGGATGCAAAGAAAAGTAGATTCTGGGCACGACAAAAACAAAAAAAGGCACCGTTACAAAAGCCAGTAACGAATAGACCGCGGCCAGGCGCGCTTTCCGATCTTCTTGCTCCACGGCCGAACGTAATGAAAAATAAGCGCCATAAATTAACAATAGAATAAAAATGGAAGTCTCACGCGGGTCCCAATTCCAGAATGATCCCCAAGTCACTTTAGCCCAAATAGAACCGGTCACGGTAGCTAAAATGGCGAACAAGATACCAAGTTCATTACTGATTTTAGCATAGGCGTCGTAGAGTAAATCCTTGGTGCGTAAATAACGAAAACTGTAGTAGGCTGCCATAAGGAAAAATACCACGCAAATCCAGGCTACAGGTACGTGAAAATAAAAAATGCGCGTGTACTCCTTTAAAATTTTAGGCTCCAGAGGGGCCCAGGTAAACGCACCGATAATAATTAACGCCAGACCCAAGAAAAGAATTACCTTCCAGAACTTTGCCATTCCATACCATCCTTTGTTCTTTTACTTTCCTAAACGATTTAAATTACTATTTTATTCGTTCCAGACAAAATCAAACAGCAAAATACTGGCTACAATGATGATAATGCCGTATGCCAGTAAGGCCTGAAGTTCATTTTGGGCTTCGAACAAGGTAGCAGATTCCGCCGCTTTGCGCGTAGCGCTAATCCCACTAATCAAGATCGGTAATAAGATGGGAAAAGATAAGACTGTAAACAAGGCTCCCTTTGTACTGGCCTTGGAAATAATGGCTGCAACCATGGTTCCCCCTCCAGCCAGGCCAAAATTTCCCAGGAACATGGTCAGAAGAAAAATCTGAAAGTTCATAATCTGAAAATTCATTACCGCAATGAACAATGGGATTAAAATGATCTCCAGTACAATCAACAAAATTAAATTAAACAAAAATTTACCCAAATAAATATTGGCCGGTCGGGCTACTAACTTTAACGTATCTGCGGTTTGCGTTTCTTCTTCCCGAATAAAAATGTGCGATAAACCGGACATGGAGGAGAAAAAAAGGATGACCCAGAAAAGAGCCGACAATATTCTGGCCGTGGCTGTGTAGGCTCCAATGGAAAACGAAACGGCGCTCAAAGTGACAATCGCAAACAAAAAAATGGCATTAATAGCGTAGCGCGTTTTAAATTCCTGCTGAATATCTTTGACAAAAATAAGCCAGACCTGTTTCATACTTTCCCTACCTGAATGACCTGATCCGCCAGAGCAAGGTCTTCCTGGTCATTGGTTGATATGACCAGAATTCTCCCTTTTTTTTGTTCACGCAAAATTTGATAGACGGCCTCAATTCCCTTTTGATCTAAATTGGAACGCGGCTCATCAACAAAAAGGATTTCCGGTTCATGCAGCAAGGCACAAACATATTTTAAACGTTGTTGCATGCCCGAGGAATAGGTCTTCACAGGATCGTCTTCACGCCCTGAAAGATTAAAAACCTCCAGCAACTCTGTTACCCTGGATGAATAATCTTTTAAATTGCGCATGCGGGCAAAAAAATCAATATTTTCGCGGGCTGAGAGTTCCTGATAAAGTTGCAAATAAGGGCCAACCAGGCCAATGAATTGAAAAATATGTTCACGTTCGATTTGTTCATGCTGGTTCTGGTAGATCACCCGGCCACGCGTGGGAGCCATCAGATTACACAAAATTTTTACCAGCGTGGTCTTGCCCGAACCATTAGGTCCGGTTATTGCCAGAGCTGCCCCGCTTTTTACTGAAAAACTGATATTCTTAAGGACTAAAAAATGCCCAAATCGTTTGACAATTTTTTCTGCCGTTAATTCCATGCCCGTATTCAACAATATACGCCAAAACTCCTTTTAAAATTAAAGTATTAAATTAAATAAAATTATGGAAATTGACAAATAATTCGGATTAACCAAACAATGAACCGGTAAAAAGCTTTCGATTGTATAGGCTGGCACTTTCTTTTAAAGTCAAAAAGTTCAGTGGATTAAGCCATCTTTCAAATATGATATTATCGAAATGAAAAAGGCCCTCACAAAGGAGGGCCTTAAAATGTGGTCGTTTGAATTATCTGTTAGTAACGAACCTGGATGCCGATATTGAAGAATCTTGGCAGACCCAGAAAGACCTCTGCGTCATCAGCGGAATGGGTTTTGCCATTGCTGGTGTAGGCATTGTAACGACTATTGTCCACAGCATCCTGAATGTAGATCTGATCTAAGATGTTGTAAACATGGCCAAACAACTGAAACTTAACGCCAGAAAGATGGAACGGTAAAGTGTACTTGACATGAAAATCAAGAACACCATAATCAGGTACTTTCCAGGGCTGTACTCTGTCACCAGGATTGGTACGATCAAAAGGATTAAAGTCAGACCAGTAGCGAGCATAGTATTTGTAAACTAACTGAGCGTTTAAGCCCTGCATGGGGAATACGCTTCCAGCCAGAGCAAACTGTGTTTGCGGAGCATCCCCAACCATCAAATCACGAATAAAAAAATCGAAAGGAACTCGTTTATCTGTACCTACCCAACGTGCTTCGCCGTGGACATCTTTGGTGTAAGACCAGTGACCGATGGAGCCGGCAAAATCCAGTCTCCAAAGCTTTGAAGGTTGATAGGCACCTTCAAACTCGAAACCGTAATGTTCCTGATTTACACCGGATAGATAGATCAAAATCTCTTCACCTTCAAACGGGAAGTCGCTACGGCGTTCGGTACGATTGTTCCATTTGGTGTAATAGACATTGGTTTTAAGAACAAACTGGCGATTCAGTGAGGTGTAGTTCATTCCGAATTCAACAGAGGTAAAGGTTGAATTTTTTTGATCTTCGTTCTTTAAGCCGTTGTAATCGTCAATAACGTCGTCGAAAATAGGCACCTTGGAAACATAACCGGCATTGGCGTAAACGGTGGTTTGCTCGGTACCGCGGTAGCTTACGCCACCTTTAACCTGATACCCGGTAATCACATCCGTTTTCGCTTTTAATTCCCCGCCAGTGTTCGGATCTTTTCGGAAATGGTTTGTGTAGGAATATTGAATGCCAGAATAGCCAACCATTCCATAAGCACTTGTACGATCTTTGGTATATTCCATTTGCCCAAAACCGCCAATCCAATCCACTGTATTGGTAAAATAGTAAGCAATTTTATCGCCCAATTTTACCTTTTTATTGGGATGGAACTCATCCGAATTATCCACATAGTATTTACCACCTAATAGATCACGAACTTCGCGGTAGTGTTCAATTTCTGCCTTGCGCCAATCAATTCCGAAAGTGCTTTTAATGTGATCGTTTACTTTATAATTGATCTTGGCAATATCACCAATGGTCCATTGATTGTTACGGCTATTACGCAAAATGCCTAAAGATTGTCCATCGTCTTTGGTTAAAGCTTTTTTGTCCACGTAATAAGTACCGGCCGGGCCGCTATTCATCTCGATGGTTTTATTCCAATCCCACTGCCAGGGAGAAGGACCATAATAGAATTTGTAATCGTCATCGCCCAGATTGCCATTGGCATCTTTTCGGTACAATTTCCCATAGGTACCGGTTCCGCCGCCATGGCCTCCGGAATAATAGAACACGTTGTACAAAGCCATCTTACTGGTTAACTGCGAATACCAGTTAAAATTCACAATCGGTTTATGAAAGAAATTTTCCCGTTCATTGATGAAATTGGAAGCAAAACGATCGCCTGTTTTTTCGTTCCAGGCCTGTTTACCTTTGTAACTGGAACTAACTGGAGCCCAGTTCTGATTAAACGTTCTGCCGCGCTCTTTAAATTTACTGAACGCAGCAGGGTCATAATCAGATAGGCTGGCGGCATAAGCCGAATCATATACTGCAATATTTTGTTTGTACAGGTTCTGACCATGACGTTGAGGAGCGCCAAGCGCATAAATTTCTATACGATTACTCTTGTTAATGTCCCAGCTGGCGCCCAGATAATAAGCCCAGGCATCGGTCCAGGTTTTATCAATAATGCCATCGCCTGTTTTACGAACAAAAGCAGCATTAAAAGCAAATTTGTTGGCAATTAAACCTGTATTGGCTACTACCGTTGTTTTCAAAAAGGTTCCGGTTCCGTATTCTTGTTTAAACGTAATGCCAGGTGTCACCTGCGTGGGATCGGTGATCACATTCATCGTACCACCAATCGAAGGCGTGGCCAGGTTCACGGCGCTTAAACCACGCTGAACCTGAATGGAAGCCGTTGCATCGCCAACACCATCCCAGTTTGACCAGTAAACCCAACCATTTTCCATGTCGTTTACCGGAACACCGTTAATCATAATGGCCACGTTTCTTTGATTAAAACCGCGTACATTAACACGAGCATCACCAGCGCCACCACCCTGCTGGGTCGCATAAACGCTTGGAGTGGTGTTTAAGACCAGAGGAATGTCACGGGAACCCAGCCGCAACTCCATGGCTTCTTTTTCAACATTGGTAAAGGCCACCGGTGTTTCTCTTTCTTTGGCGCGATCCGCAAACACTTCTATCGTTTTGGCAAACAGGTATTCGGTTAAAGCGAAATCATGACGCACCTCGCCTTTTACCTCGATCTTGACTTCTTGCGTGGCATAGCCCACATAGTCACAGACCAGAGTGTAGGTACCATCCGGTGCCTTAAAGTAATACATACCATTCTGATCGGTAGCAGCACCCATGGTAGTTCCCTTTAGATAGACATTGGCTCCGGCCAGAGGTTCACCGGTCGCTTTGTCGGTTACCTTTCCGGCAACAGATCCGGCAAACACATTGCTGGCGAGAAAGAGTGTGAGAAAGAAGAGTAAAAAGGCCTTCATAGAACCCCCTCATTGGTTAAGTGAAACAACAACTATAACTAGTCAATATCTGAGTCCATTAATATCAGACCCAAATATTAAAATTTCGTTAGAATCATATTAAAAAAAAATATCATCAAAGACAATGCCTATCACTCAAAATTAACCTAATGTATTTAATATGAATAGAAACTTAACTAATAAAAGGGATAATTTCAATAAAATTAATAAAAGGAAGGCTCATGATTTTTTCTATTTAATTATTCATATTCATGTTTATGTATATTTTCCCATTTCATCAGAATAAAAATGGAAACTCGATTAAAATGATCAAAATTTTTACGTGTAACATAAATGAATTTTTCGGCGGTTATTCTTGAAATGGGTTCAGCTAACGGATAGGCATTCTGCCAGCTCAGTTATTTTTCATTTCATTTTTAATAATCTCTCGAACGACTTTCTCTAAAATTTCTTCACGATCGTAATATTTATTTTTAATACGCAACTTGATTAGTTCAATTTTTTTTCTCTCTAATTCTGACATATCTACATCTCTTCCATTATAATTTTGATCTAAAACCATAACTGCCCTACCTTTAATTCGTATAGGCCTTATTAAACTGTTGTAGAGATATTCGGAAAGCTTATTTATAACTTTAGGAGAAGATGTAAACCTGTAAAGGGATTATTTACTGATGGGTATCTCAAATATTATTTTGTTGCCGACATCATTTTCTTTATCCAGATACATTTTTCCGCCATGGGCCTCAACCGCTAAATTACAAAAGGTAAGGCCTAATCCACGACCGACCCGATATCCTTCTTTTTTTATCTCCATCTGGCGGAATTTATTGAAAACATTATCACCGTATTTCAATGGGATTTGTTGGCCAAAATCATGAAATGAGGCGCCCACTGCATGGTCTGATTTAAAGGTCTTTATGTCGACACGCCCCTCGGAAGGCACATTTGCCAGGGCAAAACTTAGCAGATTATCGATAACTCGTTCCATAACAGAAACATCCATTTTTACATAAGGCATCTGCTGTACAAAATCGATATTAATCTGTTTGTCTGCCGCTTCCGGAAAATCTTTAATTCGGGCCAAGCTATTTTCTACAACATCATTCAGACTGGCCAATTCTAGTTTTAAGGACATGGAGCCGGTCTCGATTTTGGTTATATCGATTAAATTCATCACCATGCGCAAAAGATTTTGTGTACTGCGATCAATCCGATCCACATATTTCTTTAAATTGGACATGCTGTCGTCCAGCCCCATCATCAACATTTGCAGATTGCCCTGGATAACAAAGATGGGATTCTTCATATCGTGCACGATGAGATGGCTGAGTTCCTCTTTAAACTGATCCATGCGCTTCAAAGCCTGGTTCTTTTCCTGCAGCTCTCTGTTTTTAGCCTCTAATTCATCGTGGTATTTTTTAATCCGTAATAAAGATTTGACCCTGGTAAGTAGTTCAATATTTTCAAAGGGTTTGGAAATAAAGTCATCTGCTCCGGCTTCCAGACTACGAATTTTACTTTTCAAATCTTTCAGGGCGGTAATCATGATAATGGGAATAAACTTGGAGGGCTCTTTTTTCTTGACTCGTTCGCAAACCTCAAAGCCATCCATTTTTGGTAACTTTATGTCGAGTAAAATAATATCCGGGGTCTCTTTTTCCACCAGCTTGAGAGCTTCCACACCATCATGCGCTGTAATAATCTTGTAATTTTGTGGTTTTAAAAAATAGGCAATCAGATCTACGTTTTCCTTGTCATCATCAACGATCAGGACTTTAGGCTCATTATCCATACACCAATCTTCTTCTTTTAAATTGCAAACTTTACCGGCAACTTATGAATAATTTCAGGATACGTCAAGTTAAACGTACATCATTTTGGTTATTTCTTTACGCAATTTGGCCATCGTTTCGGAATGGATTTGTGAAATGCGTGACTCGGAAACATTTAAAATTTTTCCAATTTCCTTGAAGGTCAATTTTTCATAATAGTACAAGGTGATGGCTAAACGCGTTTTTTCCGGTAATTTTTTGATGGCTCTTAAAAGTACTCTTTTCATCTCTTCTTCTTCAATTACTTCATCTGCTCTTACATAATCTTGATCTTCAATGAGATCATAAAGGTTTTGTTTGCCATTATTGTCTAATGGTTTGTCAAGAGAATACAGTGTAGCGGAATTTAAATCTCTTTTAATATTTTTTACATCTTTTTCGTTCAGGCCTAATCCGTTGGCTACTTCTTCATCCGTAAAGTTTCCTGAAAATTTCTGTTCTAATTCAACACTCTTTTCACGAAAATGGTTTAATTTGGCGCGCAGGGAACGTGGAACCCAGTCTAATTTACGCAGCTCATCAATTATGGAGCCCTTAATACGAGGAATGGCATAGGTTTCAAATTTGATGCCATATTCCGGGTCAAAGCGGTCAATCGCCTCCGCTAACCCTACAACCCCAATCTGGTACAAATCGTTCTCTTCCAGAGCCTGAGGATAATTTTTAATCATTTTGCGCACAACATATTTAACCAGTCCCATATATTTAAGCAACAGTTGCTGACGGCTCTTCAGGCTTCTATTGTTCTTATAGTCTAACCAGATGGTATCAACAGAACTTTGCATCATTTCTCACTCCTCCATTAATTCTTTTCTTTTCTCATATTTTTGCATGTTTTGTGCCAATTTTATATTTGGAAAAATTTTGATCTTTGTTATTTGTTGTTTTTATTCATGTTAAACAAGAAAACATATACTTTGAAAAAAGTTGAAATTTCATTCAACAAGCAAGAATAGTCCAAATTATGAACATTTTACTGTATGGATTTCATACACTTTTTCTACGTGCGAATAGAATACCGACAGCGACTATCAACGATAAAACAAATTTGTGTAGAGCAGGTATATTATCTTGCACCGTTCTGGGATTGTGCCTATCCTAAAACTAAGGCAGCAAAGCCGAAAGTTATAAAAAACCGCAAAGAGCGTCCGTCTGGCCGTGGCAGCCGGACAGGCCCGTCTGGACGGCCGGATAGGCAAAAGAGCAATTTTAATTAAAAATTACGAATTTCGAATTATTTTGCGAAAGGGCCAATTGTGACCAGGTGGTCAGGACACGAGCAGCCTTCATTCTGAATCCCGCTTCAGACGTAACTCGAGCTTTAGCCAGGGACTCTTGTAAGGGCCAATAAGGATTTCTCCACTCAGCGTTTCGCTTACGCTTCACACTTCGGTCGAAATGACACTTAGGGAAGGACAGGTGCCGGCATGTCATTCTTCTCCCGCTTCAACGGGAGAAGAATCCCTTACATGATCAAATAGATTCCGGCTCTCGCCTGTGCTCGGCCGGAATGACACCTTTGGGGACGATACCTGGCCATAAGATTTCTCCACTCTGTACATCGCTTTCGCTCCGCGCATCGGTCGGAATGACAATCTGTGAGGCTTCGTGCCGAGCGTAATTCCAGATCCAGATCCTCAGGGACAGGCCCGCCAGTCTGGCAAGGCGCAGCCTGACAGGTCTGGACGTGGCAGCCGGACAGGCCCGTCTGGACGGCTATCCAGCCGGACAGGCCATTCAACATTTAAACAACTCAACAACTCAACCTTTTTACTTCCTCACACAGCACAAAAATTTTCGCACGCTAATACGCAATATCTTAATTCTAAAAACTCGCTTATTACCTTAAAATCGGATTTTTAGGGCATAGCCCGTCTAACTTTGAAACGCCCGATTCAGGCGTTAAAAAAATCTTTACATAAAATCTATTTTTTTGACCAAAACACTTGCGTTTTTTTCATCAATTTACTATCCTTAGAACATCAATAATTTTCAGGAGCAGCGATGTTACGTTTTGAGAAACTCTTGTATTGGCACACATCTTTTTTAATGTACAATATGAAAAATTGAAGGGGATGCTTATGTACCGGGCAAGCACATTTTGGCTGATTTTGATCCTAAGTTTTAGCTTTTTATTTGCACAGGGTGTAGATCCCTTTGGAGAAGAAAATCAGAGTTACTTTAATGGCGGCTTTGGAATGACCTGGATTGACGGAACGGCTTACACCACCTTTACTTTAACACCGGAACTGGCACTGGGTAAGTTTGGTATGGGACTGAATATTGAACTACTTTTCAATAATTCGGAAGGTTTTAAATTTCGCAAAACGGGTTGGGACAAAGGCGCAGGAGCCCTGCGCATGATCCGCTACATTCGCTGGGGCCACAAAAACGATCCGCTGTACACGCGCATCGGTACCCTGGATGGCGCTATCCTGGGGCATGGTTTTATCATGGGCTATTACACAAATCAGGCTAATTACGACTACCGGAAAATCGGTTTGGTGTTAGATATCGATTTCAACAAATTCGGTTTTGAATCCGTAACCAGCAATTTGGGCAATCTGGAAATTTTAGGAGGACGTTTTTACTACCGCCCCCTGTCTTCAACAAGCATTCCGATTCTCAAAAACTTTGAAGTCGGCGCTACCTATGTGGGCGATTTTAATCCTGATGGACGAAAAAGCACCCATGATGCTGTGACAGAATGGGGCCTTGATCTGGGGTTGCCCATCATTAAAAGCAAGCTGTTAACCACTACGATTTATGCCGATTACGCCAAAATCAACAACCATGGCGATGGTAAAGCGGTTGGTATTTTGGCTTACATCCCTAATGTAATCGGACTGTTTGGCATTTACGCCAAACTGGAACGCCGTTTCCTCAGCCAGGAATTCCTGCCCAATTATTTCAACAGTTTGTACGAATTAGAGCGCAATGCATTGGCCGCAGATTATTACAAATTAGACAACCCCATGACCAGCGTTCTGACAAAAGAACAATATTTAAACTATGTAGACAAGACCAACGGCATCTTTGGCGAGCTGGCCGGGCAAATTTTAGGCAAAATCCGGCTGGTGGGAAATTATCAACAGAATGAGTCCCTCAAAAATAGTGGTATTCTGCATTTAGAAGCCCGTTCTAAAGATCTGGTGCCCAGTGTAGAACTCAAATACACCTATGACAAAGTTGGCATCGGGAAATTCAAAGATGTTTTTACTCTGGACTATCGTTCTGTGGCTCAGGCTATTATTGGTTACAGAACGTTCAATTATTTTTTGATTTCCATGGTTTATCGCTGGAACTTTATTTATGATGAAGAAAAAGGCGAGTACAAACCCATAGAACGGATTATGCCACAGGTCAGCTTTTCGATGCCGTTCTAAATGAAGTCCGTTGAAAGAGACAAATTGATTAACGTGGAGGAGAAGCTTAAAAATTGCAGAGGATGGTCTGGAAAAGAAGCATTTAATGGCAGTTTTTTCTCCCTTTTTTAAACCTTTGTAAAAAGGTTGTAGGATAAAAGCGGGACTGTACAAGTCCCACAAAAAGGCCAGACCGCGTGCCTCTGTGTTCTGAAAAGATTTAATATTTAATCTTAACCGTTTAATCGATGGGTGGGGGTTCATTATGTTTAATTTGAAGAATGTGGTTCACGATTGGGTGGTAGAGCCGGTTTTGTCGTTTGTAGCACCGGCCCAATGTTTAATTTGCGGGGAACCGCTTATTCAGAGCAGTAAAGTACTCTGTCCTTCTTGTGCAAACACGTTACCCATGTTAGATCCAATTTACCTGGAAAATTTGCGGGATGAGATTGAGCAGCCTTATTTTGACGATCTGATCGTGTGTCATCCCTTTGATCCGGTATTTCAGCATTTGATTCATTTACTCAAATATCAGCGGCAGCAATCAATCGCCCAATTTTTTGGAGAAACGCTGGCTCAATTTGTCCCCTTAAATTTTGACCTGGTCACTGCAGTGCCGCTCAATCCAGCCCGTTACAAGGAGCGGGGCTACAATCAAAGTGCGCTGATCGCCCGTCACCTTTCTGATATTACCCGCATCCCCCTTTCAACACATCTGCTTGCGCGCACCAGAAACACACAAACGCAAACGCGACTAACCCGCGAAGAGCGCAAAAAAAATGTAAAGGATGCCTTTGCAGTACAGGGGGAAGTGGCAGGGAAACGCATCTTACTCATCGATGATGTGATTACAACCGGCAGCACCTTAAATGAATGCGCAAAAGAACTGAAGGAAAATGGCGCTGCCTGGGTTACGGCCGCAGCCCTGGCCACGCCAACAGATTTTTTTCAATCGGATGATGTTTCTGAATTAAATGATACCTTGCCCTTTCTGGAAACTTTTAATAAATAGGTGCGGTCCGATCAACCGCACCCGATCTATTTTAGATGTTTTTGATTTCTTTCACCAGTTCGGTCACCATCTCTTTGGCATCGCCAAAGAGCATCATCGTTTTAGGATCGTAAAATAATTCATTGTCAACTCCGGCAAACCCGGGACTCAAACTTCGTTTAATAATCATAACTGTACGTGCTTTGTCCACATTTAAGATGGGCATGCCGTACAATGGACTATCTTTTTGGGTTCGCGCTGCCGGATTAATCACATCATTAGCCCCAATCACCAGGGCCACATCCGTGTTCTGGAAATCATCATTTATCTGATCCATTTCATAGAGCATATCGTACGGCACATTCGCTTCGGCTAAGAGGACATTCATGTGTCCGGGCATTCGACCGGCTACGGGGTGAATGGCATACCGCACCTGAATGCCTTTTTCCATTAACAACTGAGCCAGCTCATGAAGCACGTGTTGTGCCTGCGCCACGGCCAGGCCATATCCCGGGACAATAATGACCGAGCGGGCGCCGTCCAATACAACAGCGGCATCTTCGGCCGTGTACTGCGTCACTTCCGTTTTGTCCTTGCGCGCTCCGCTGCCCCCATCAGCTGTACCAACTGCAGCAAACAGCACATTGGTCAGCGAACGATTCATGGCCTTGCACATGATATTGGTTAAAATAATTCCCGAAGCGCCTACCAACGCGCCGCTAATAATCAAGACATTATTGGAAAGCACAAAACCGGTCATGGCGGCCGCCAGCCCCGAATAGGAATTCAACAAAGAGATCACCACCGGCATGTCCGCGCCACCGATGGGAATCACCGAAGTAATGCCTAAAACAGAAGCCACGGCAATGATGATCAGTAAAAAGGTCTGTGCCGAGGGATTGGCTACAAAAAAGCCGCCCAGCGCCAGCGCCACAATCAGCAGAAAACCATTTGCGAATTTTTGGCCAGGAAAGGTAATGGGCGCGCCCGTCATCAGGCCCTGCAATTTAGCGTAGGCCACCAAACTTCCAATGAATGTGACCACGCCGATTAACAAACTTAAAACCAGGGTAATACTGACATCCAAGGGCATGTGGGCCCCCACACGAACGTACTCGGAATAGGCCACCAGGGCCGAAGCAGCGCCGCCAAAGCCATTAAACAGTGCAACCATCTGCGGCATGGCCGTCATCTCTACGGTTTTAGCCGCATAAGCTCCAATGGCTGAGCCGACAATCAAGCCCGCAATGATATAGGTAAAATCCAGGATATTTTTATCTAACAAAGTCACCACAATAGCGATTAACATACCCAACATGGACAAAAAATTGCCCTTGCGTGCTGTCTTTGGGGATCCTAACCATTTAAGTCCCAGAATAAAAAAACTGGCAGAAATTAAGTAAACAATATTCGTAATCGTAACCATAATTCAGCTCCCCTACCTTTTTTGCTCAGTTTTATCTTTTTTAAACATTTCCAGCATGCGGTCTGTGACCATGTACCCGCCAACCACATTAATGGTCGCTGTGATTACTGCCAACAGCCCTAAAATTTTGGCCAGTTGATTGTGACCGGCTCCGGCACTGATCAATGCCCCAACAATAGTAATGCCGGAAATGGCATTGGAACCCGACATCAACGGCGTGTGCAGGAGCGGCGGAACCTTTGTGATCACTTCAAAGCCCACGAATATGGCCAGCACAAATATGTACAATGAAACCAAAATACCTTCCATTTTATTTGCCTCCTTTTTCTAATGCCTGGGAAACCAGCTCATTAACCACCTGTCCGTCGCGCGTAACACAAGATTTTAGGGTGATCTCATCATCAAAGTTGAGTGCTTCCTCTTTAAACAGTTGCTTGAATAAATTACTTACTGTTTTGGAATACATCTGACTGGCATGCACAGGTACAGTTGCCGGCAAATTAACTGCGCCGTAGATTTTGACGCCATGTTTTTCAAATGTTTTACCAGCTTGCGTCAGCTGGCAATTCCCGCCCTGCTCAGCTGCCAGGTCAATAATTACCGAACCCTGCGGCATGGATTGGACCATTTCTTCTGTAATTAAAATCGGCGCTTTTTTACCAAAAATCTGTGCGGTAGTAATCACCACATCGGTTTTGGGCAAACGGGCCGCAATGGCTTCCTGTTCCTTTCTCAAAAAGGCTTCGGATTGCTCTTTGGCATACCCACCTTCGGTTTCCACCTCTTCTTCCGGCAACTCCATTTCAATAAATGTAGCGCCCAAACTTTGCACCTGCTCGCGAACAGCCGGGCGAGGATCAAAAGCCTCTACACGCGCCCCAAGACGCCTGGCCGTAGCAATGGCCTGCAATCCGGCCACACCGGCTCCCAAAACCAGGACATTGGCCGGCGGAATGGTGCCGGCTGCGGTCATCAACAAGGGAAACATTTTGCCGACCATATTGGCGGCAATCAATACGGCTTTATACCCGGCTACCGTTGCCATGGCACTTAAAGCATCCATGCTTTGAGCACGCGAAATTCGGGGCACAAATTCTACAGCAAAACTGGTTACCTGACGCTCGGTTAATATTTTAATCACTTCCAGATTGCTAAAGGGGGCCAGGTAACCGATATAAACAGCCTTTCCCTTAATTTTTCCGGCCTCTTGCGGAGTTGGCGGCTGTACCTTTAAAACAACATCCGCCTGTTCAAAAAGTGTGGCCGCATCAGCAACAATCGTTGCTCCGGCCTGCTGGTAATCCTCATCCTTAAAACTGGACTTTAAACCGGCCTCCTTTTCAACCAGCACCTGATGGTTCATTTTGGTCAGCGCTGAGACCATGGCCGGCACCAGGGCAACCCGTGTCTCCCCTTCCTTAATCTCCTTTGGAACTCCTACTTTCAACATTTACCTCCCGATTTATTGATTCATTTGAATTTCTGTAAATTGCACATACTGGTCATTTCCAAAAACCATCTCCTTCCCCCCGATCCAGGATAGCTCGTCTACTGATGGGGCGCGTTCTTAGAAATAACTTTAAAATTCATCTTGCGCCCAATTCGTATGCATTCGCTCTCAACTTCCTAACCAGAACGCAAAAACCAGCAACATTCCGGTAAAAAAATGCAAGCCGATGGTCGATACGTTTACGCGTAACAATTCGTAAGGCAACCTGGAAAAATCGGCATTGGGACTGTTCCAGGCTTTTAACCATTCCTTGCCCCATTGCACTGCCTTGTAAAGCAGCGCTGTGGGTAAAAGGGCAATGACCACATAAGGCGTAGAGAGCTGAGGTTTGATGATGCCCAGAACAGCTAAAAAGATAATAAAGGCAAAACTAAACACATTAAAGGCCACATAAAAAGCAAAGGGCCCCTCGTACAAAATTTGATTATTCCGGATTTTGGCTAATCTGACCACCCAGGTATTTTTCCCCACACGGGCATCGGCCGGGGCATCCTGGAATTGATTAATCCAGACCACCAGCATAATTAAAATAGCTATTGGAATAGAAGCCAGCAAAGGCCGCGTAAAATGCCAGAGATTTAGCTGGTTGTGTATTAAAGGCTGGCTTAGGACAAAATGCGTACCAAGCACCATAACCGGCCCAAAGCCCAGAGCAATCGATAGTTCTCCCCAGCCATGATAACCCAGGCGTAAAGGGCTCCATGTGTAAAACATGCCCAAAAAGACCCCGGCAATACCAATCCACAACAAGGGACTGTTGCCCAGAAAACTTCCGGTAATTTCACGATTCAAATAGAAGCCGATAGCCACGGTTAAAACGAAGGCCAACACCGCAGCAAACAAAATTTTCCACGGCCTGATTAAACCAGCCTGAATCATTCGGCTTCCGCCATTAAAGGGACTGAACCATTTATTGAATTCATCATTTCTGGAAGTGTGATCAAAGTAATCGTTGGCCAAATTGGTACCGGCCTGGGCCAGAATCCCCCCGATGAACGTCAGCCAGAAGAACTTCCAGTTCCACAGGGCAGCCAGTCCAGCGTATTTCAAATCGCCAAAGGCAATGACCGCCCCCAACAAAATTGGCACAATTGCTGCGGTAAAAAATGGAGCCCGAACGGCGCGAATCCAGAGCAGGATTCTTTTCAGAACTGACTGCAGCGCTTCGGAAACGGATGAGATTTCATTTTGAGGCAGCTCCTTGAACTGAAATTTTTCATCCGCGTAAAAATCCACGTATTTAATAAGCGTCGGTTTAATTCGGTAATAGCCAATAACCTTATTTTTAATCAGGAAAGGATCGTCCATGTACTCTTTAAAGGCAGTTGTAGTTTGCAGAATCAAATCGTGTGCTTTTTTGATTTGTTGCTCATCCTTGATCTGGAAACAACGCCCTTCAATCTGCAAGCCTCTGATGCCTTCCATCCCTCTGGGCCAGATGACAGCCTGCACTCTGGGATTAACGCGTATTTGTTCGGCCTTACGCGTGGGATTAAAGGTAAAAAAAATCAAATCCTGGCCATCCCGGGCAAAAAAGACCGAAGAGGCAGAACTGTTACCATCCACCGAAGTGGCCAATGTCATTCGATCCGCCTCGTTCAGGATGGAATCAATATTTTGGTCCAAACGATTTTCTTTTGCCATGGCAGCTCCTCCACGTTCTGGAACTAAGTTTGTGTAAACGCTTTTAAGCCTTAGTTTTATTTCGTGAATTTAATAAACTTACATTTAGAAAAAAAGAACATTGTATTTTAAACAGATTTTAACTAATTTTTAAAAAAATCATCGAAAGGGAGCCAAGATGAAAAAACTATTTAGTATGCTGTTGATTTCACTCTTGCTTTTTAGTTGTGCCGCTTACAAAGAACTTAAACCCAAACCTGAAATTAATCCCGTAGAAAATGGCTATATCGAAATTTTAAAGGACGCCAAACACTTTGAATTGAAAAAAGATAAAAAATATTTCATCGTTTTCCCACCGTCCATGCAGCCCAATTTCTACCTGATACTAAAGATTCAGAACAAACACCTTTTGAATTACTACCTGAGCGAAACATTTGACCAGGGCAAAGGACGCATTGTGGAAATTCCGGATGAAAGCCCGCAACCGGAAGTAGAGACGGTCTATCCCATTTCCAATCATCTGCTGCGCTACTATCTGGTCATCGATCTGGTAACCCGGGACATGGTTCTAAACATGGAATATCGTTACACAGCACGCTGGCGCTACAAATTTGAACGGGAATATGCCTCCTTTAGCCAGACCCTTTCGGAGAATTCCATCTCTCATGATACCTATGAGGCCCTGGGGGTCTCGTTGAGCGCTGATGAAGTGGACTGGCAGAAAGCGCTTAGCGAAGTCACCAGCAAATTAGATGCCTTAAAAAAACTGCAAACAGAGCTCAAAAAGATTGAACAAATATTTCCGGCCAATATTCTAAATACCACTGATGAATCCTATCAGAACTATTTGACCTTAAAGGAAACCCTGGAATCAGAGATTGAATTTCAACAAAAGTACCTGACTCTGGCCAGCCTGCTCAATTCCGAACGCCAGACGCGCCAGGATATGGCAGCCTTCTTTGGCACAGTTCCTGCTTTTATTCAATTTTTTGAGCAAAAAGATCAGTTCAGTAAAAATGTGTGGATGGCTGTACGTGATGTTTTAAAAAATCGCCTGGATGAAGTGGTGCCCTATTACGAATCGCAATTCGCTCAAAAAAGGGATAGCAAAGCCATCGAGTCGGCTCTGCCTCAAATAAAATCACTGATTCCTCTGGCCGGCTTAACCTTTGATGAAGGCTTTAAGCGCCTTGCTGCTTTTGTAGAGGGCTACAATCATACCGTAAATCAAATTGAAAATGCCAGAAAGACATTCCAGGCAATCGTCGAAAAGGCCGAGCGCAGAAAAAGCATGCCCGACAACATGTTCTTTTCCGAAATCGTTACCCGACTTTCCAAATTACAGTACACCCTGCCCAAAATAAATCATCCGGGATTAAAACCTTACGCCCATCTCCGATGTGTAAAACTTTTACAAAACGATTTAACACAACTCGCCGCTCAGATCAAACAAAAACTGGCAAAATACCGTCGGGCCGATTCCATTGTGCCCAAAATTAACGTCATGCGCGATCAAAATAACATTCGCGGCGTGTTAAGTTTACTCAAAAAGAATCCCGATCTGGACTTCCTGTATCCCATGTACCGCAGCCTTGACCAGAGCTCATTAAAATCACAGGCCAACAGTATTCGCAAGGCCCTGTCGTTGGGCGATTTTACAGCCGCCGAGCTAACATTAAAATCGCTGTACAATGACCGTAATTTTGTCGACTACCAGGCCATTTTGCCTCAAAAGAAAAAAGTAATTGCCAAACTGCAAGACTCGTTGATCACGGCGATTGTGAACCAGTCCAGGCAACGGGCTCTGAAATTCATTGACGAAAACATTACTACTCTGGAAAACGTAGATGATCTGTACAACAATCCGGCCTTTTTCCCGGTTCATGAGCCGACCTTTTACGCCTACCAAAAAGAGAAAAATCAGCAAAGAATAGCCGCCTTACACCAGGAGCTGGAACGGTTAAAAACGGTGGTCTTTCCGGAAAAGGCCATCCGCAAAATTTACGATCTGTTTGTAGCCAACCCACAAGAGAACGGCGTATTGAAAGCGCGGGCCATTGTCGCCCACGGCCAATATTACAAGGGGACCGACACCGCCATTAAAAACCGCATTGCCGAATGTGATCCCAATATTCCAAAGCTGCTGGACAAGCCCAAACACTATCGGCGCGTTTTTGCCCTACCTGTCACTTCCAATCTTTCGGGCGAAAACGAGTACCTGATTAAGATTAATTTGCGAATACCCTCCCCTGCTCAATACCCCATTTTTGACGTTTATTTAAAATTGCCCGAAGAGCTAGCCAATACGGCAGGCAGCCAGCAATGGTACAAGACAATTCGTTTTAACGGTAAAGAGATTAAAAATGAAGATCGTTTTACCATTGTGGCTCCCGGCCCAGAAAATAATTACGAATGTCAGGTCGGGCCGTTACAAATCATTAAAACCAGCAACAATATCCTGGAAGTGCGTTTTACCAGAGACGCTTTCAATGTTTACCAGATTAGTGTGATGGCTCAAAAGCCCATCATCAAAAAGCACTAAAGAAGGAGATTTCAGATGCAAGTGATGTCACAAAAAGGCTTTGTTGATAAAAAATATTTACTCATCGGCGGAGGGATCGTCGTTGTTCTGGCCGTCGTTCTCTATTTTATTTTTGCCAAAAATTTAAAAGATCAGATCGTTATTCCCTACATCTCGCATCAAAAACCGATCATGGATCCCCATATTCCGAGCCATATCCCTATTTCGGACAAGATTGATGAGCTGTTGTACGATGGACTGTTTAATATCTCGGCCAATCCCAGTGGGGTCACTTACGAGGAAGGACTGGGAGAATTGGTTGGTATTGACGCCAATAACGTGGTTACGGTGCGCTTGAAACCAACGGTAAAATGGCACCAGAGTTTTAAGGTCTTTTTACATAAAGACGATATCGAAATCACCCCCACCGAGGCCGTTTACTTTATTGCCAATGACCTGCGATTTACATTAAAACGCATTCAGCGCCTGGGTAGTCTTTCTCCGGATTACGTTCTGGTTGGTCAGGCCGTAGAGAATTTTGATTTCAGCGGTCCGGATGAGAACAACGAAATTCACTTTAAATTTAAGGGAGATCGCATCTGGAATGAAAATGATATTAAAGAAGTGCTCTCGTTCAAAGTGCTACCCCATACCGCAACCTACAACCAACTCAATTACACCAATGGCACCGGGCCCTACATGTACGCCGGTGAATACAAAGATGTAATCTACTTCCCCAAAAATCCTGCCGGCCAGGCCAACATTTCCAGGGTCGTTTTAAAGCCCTACATCGATAACAGTACATTTACCACCGAACTGAGCAGCGGGAACATCAACTGCCTGTTAAGCACGCCGTTTGGCGCCCTTTCACCTATTTTACAGGACAGCAGCGACTTCTTTTACAAATCGAACATCAGCAATACGTTTTTTGCCATCTTCTTCAACACACAACGCCTGAACAAAGCCCAGCGCCAGGCCCTGAAAGCGCTGATCGACAATAAGAAAATCATCAATCGCTTTTACAAGGTGGGCACAAAACAACAACGACACATTACCGATTTTCAAGGTCATTTCGACAATTACGACGACTACCTGAATTACAGCGTTTTTCCATCAACCTCCTATTATGTACAGGAAAAAATTGTCATTCCTCCCAAAAACGCGCCGTCTGCCGACCTTTTTGCTCTGACGGATTCGTTGAGAATCGTAACCTGTCTGAATTACGGCTTTCGTGAGGAACTGGCGGAACTCGTACGCATTTTGAACGATCCGCAGATTAGCGGCGGTAAAATCAAAGCCCTGGCTGTAAACAACGAACAGATTAAACAGGGCAATTACGATGCCGTAATTGTCCCCATAACCAACTATCGCAGCAACCTGTTGTTCGATTTGTACGACATCTTTTTACGTGAACCCGATTTCTCGACGCACAAGATCAATCTGATTACCGATTCTGATGAATATGGTCAACGTTCGATTAACTTACGATCGTTTCAGGCTGACAAAAATTTCTTCCGACTGGATGCGCTCCATGCCGGAGAAGACCGTCAGGAAATCGTAAAATTTTTGCAAAACATTTACACCTTCATGTCCACTCGCGAAATTGGCGACAAACAAGCTTTTGCCCGCTTTATTGATGAACAGGAACACCAATTGGCTCTGGGTAGCTGGCTATTTTCTTTACCCTCGCTGGCCTATTTCAGCACGCAGTTTGATCCCCAATCCATCGACATTTACGGTGTTGCCTCACAACTCTCTACGATTGAAAAATGGCGGGAACGCAAGGAGAAGTAGAAGCAAGATTAAAGATTAAAGCCGTGGTAGGCTTTGCTGGTTTGAAGTAGCTTTGACCCACCCCTTAGTCCCCTCCGAAGGAGGGGAGACAAAATTTCCCTCCTGGGAGGGGCACCACAAACTCCCCCTCCTGGGAGGGGTTAGGGGTGGATTCGCCTCAAAGGAAAAAAGAAGCAAGATTAAAGATGAAAGAGTAAAGAATCAAGGCTCAAGCTGAAGCTCGAGTTACAGGTGAGTTGAGGGATATTTGAAGATTACAGCAATTTGATTTGTATTTTCTTCAAAATTGCGTATATTTTATTAGCAGATTTACCAGACTCAGTAAAAATTTAGGGCATTCAAAATTTCTTAAATACATTTTTTGTCAGTTCAACTAACTTGGTTGGTTGGAAAATGATTCAAAAAGAACCTTTTTGGGACGATCTGCTGGATGACATTAGACGGAACTCCTATGGTGTACTCTATGTTGTTGGCAATACCGATTGCGGGAAGACTTCTTTATCCCGTTACCTGATTGAACAAATGATTCCTGAAAAAACGGTAGGACTGATCGATTGCGACCCCGGGCAGTCCAATCTCGGTCTTCCGACCACACTCAACGCCGGTATCTTTGAAAAAGGGAACGGGAAAACCCCACAACAGATTTTCAGTCGCTTCATTGGCGTTACCACGCCTCAGCAAAAAGAATTGCATTGCCTGCTTGCCTTACAACGACTAAAGGAGAAAACACAGCAATCGGGATGTGAATTTACAGTTGTGGATTCTTCCGGTTATTCCATGGGCCCTCACGCCGTTGAATTTCAGGCAGTTATCATCGAAGCGCTAAGGCCCGATCTGGTTATCCTTGTGGAACATGAGAATGAATTGGATCCGCTTGCCAATCATATTTCAAAACTGGATGGCATAGAAATTCGTCGACTACCGGTTTCTCAATACGTTACGCCCCGCAGCATGCCTGTCCGCCGCGAATATCGGGAAAACAAGTTCCGGGATTATTTCCAGAACAGTGATTTGAAAGTGGTCGATATCAGCCATATGTTGCTCTGCGGATCCATTCCGGAACGCTTTACCGTGCAAACCGTACGTGGGCGGCTCATTGCCTTTCTGGACAGCGAAAAATTTGTAGTGCGTGTGGCAATCGCCCGCTCTATCTACGATAATGACCAGATTTGTGTCTGCCTGGTACCGGAATTTGACAGTGAAAAGGCTACCTTTTTACAAATCGGTGACCTCTTCCTGGATCCTGAGCTCAAAGAAGACCATTCAAGACAGATCAGCTAAAAATCTTAACCGCTATTCGAAGTTGGTCTTGCCTGTCTCCCTGTTCATTTCTTAATGTACTTCCCTATTCTAAAAAGGGATGGTGGCTTTACTCATTCAATCAGTACCTTGCAACCCAAAAAAACTTTCCGCAAAAGGCATGATTAGAATGCTTCCTTCAGAAGATGTAATGCAATAGCGTGCTAAAATTTTTGTGCTGTGTGAAGAAATAAAATTGTTGAATTGATGTTTTGTTGATTTGTTGAATAAGCATCGGGCTGACATTCAGAATTCCCATTTATCGTGAATGGGGCCATGAAAGAAAATCTTCAACACAGGTGGTAAGCCTTCCCCCTCTCCCAGATTTTTATTCTGGGAGAGGGGGATCAAGGAGGTGAGGGCTAATTCGTGAAATGACTTCTGCTGTTGGAGGAGTAAAGTTAAAGTATATGAGTGTAATAGTTAAAAGGTTCCCGGGCACCGGCCTGTCATTTTTAAAAAAGTTTTTTGGTTGCGGCTCTGTTGCCTTAGTTAAAAATTACGAATTATTTTTTGAAGGGGCAAGTTGTGCCTGTGCAGGCATGTCATTCGGAGCCTCCAATTTATCGGGGGCAAGGAATCCCTTTCATTATTCAAGGGATTCCGGCTCTCGCTGGCTTACTTTCTTACGGCTAAGAAAGATTTCTCCGCTCTGTCCCGCCCCAGTCGGAACATTAGCCGAAATGACAATCAGGCAGGGCCTGTGCCGGGTACCTTTTCTTAAACAAACATTTCCCTTCCCTATTTCTGTCTAATAGGCCAGCCGGAAGGGTCGGTCAAGCATTCTACATTGGAACAAATTTTTACACGCTCAGGTGTTCGACCTTTTGAAAGAAGTAAGCTAAAAAACATTTCCGGCTTTTAAAGAAAGATGGTACTGGCAAAGAGCGCTGCCTTCTCCTAAAAAACAGATTTTTCTTTCCCATAGAAACAACTTGTCTGCCAATTACCTCTGGTACACCTCGCTCAGCACTGTCACTGCAGCGCCCAGGGCATTGGTGTACGTACCAAAGGGCGAACACATGACCTCTGGCCGCTGGAATTTTTTCCCGCCCCCTATCTGTTCCATTCTGGACTGCAAATCCGTTGCCAGTTCCGGCCGCAGGTCAAAGATATCTCCCCCAACCACCACAATATCCGGGTCCAGCAGGCTAATCAATAACTCTAAACGGGGCACAAGGGGCTCCAGCAAAAACTGCCAGAAGCGTCGGGCCAGGGGATCATCCTTTTTTGTTAAATGCTGGGCCAGGTCAAGAACTTCTTTTAAGGTGGCCTTTTCCTTTATTAGCTTGATCAAAGGATGATCCGGACTCTCCAATTTTTGGATCAGACTGCTGAAAAAACGATCGTCAAACAGGGCTCCTGGCCATTCTCCCGTGGCATTTTGCTTTCCGCGATAGAGTTGATGGCCAAAGATAAATCCCGCGCCCATACCGGAAAAGCACTGGTGAATGGTTAGATAGATGATATTGCGCGCCTGAAACAGCTCAGGCATCATCCACTTAAGACCCAATGCCCCCATATTGGATTCATTGTCCAGATAGACGGGAAAGGGTAACCCGGCAGAAATCATGGCTTTTAAAGGGAAAGAGCGCTGACTAAAGGAATAAGAAGAGAGAACAAGCCCGCCTTCAAAATCGACTACTCCAGCCAGTCCAATTCCCAGCCCCAAAATTTGCTGAGTCTTCACACCGTGCCGCGTCATAAATCGTTTAAGCCGATCCTTAAAAAAGGCAACCTTTTGACGATCACTGGTCTGGTTTGTGAAGTGGATGATCTCTTTGGACAGCACCTGCAGATTGAAATCGATTAAGGCCAGACGAATTTGCGTGGACAACCACTCCACGCCAATGGCTTTTCCGTAATGGGGATTAATATCCCAGAGGGCCGGACGCTTTCCACCTTTGACGGTGGAACTTCCCATCTCCTTTCTGTTAATCTGCTTTTCCGCTTCCAATTCTTTTAAAATATTGAGCACCGTAGCGGTTTTCAGACCGGTCATCTGACTTAAACTCCTGGCAGAGAGTCCCTGATGCATGCGCAACAAATTGAGAATATGCTTCCGATTGAGGCTTTTTAAAAATTGGTGATTCCCACTCTGAAACATGATCTAAAGCCGTTCTCCATATTGGCGGGCAGCCTGGATCAGAGCCAGATAATTTTCAAATGGAACGTAATCCGGAATACTGTTTCCGGACCCAACGCAGTAACCGCCGTTGTAAGCCGCCACCTCAATATGGTGTTTAACCACGTTTTCAATGTCCTGCGGAGTGCCACGAGCCAGCAAATCGACATCGATACCACCGATTAAACAGAGCTGTTCGCCATACCTCTTTTTCACTTCGGCTAAATCCATAGCTTTGGGCTCAATTGGGTGCAGGGCATCGACCCCACAGTCAATGATTTTGTCCATCACATCCCATAATAGACCATCGGTGTGGTAAATGAAAGGTTTACCGGACTTTTTCGCAAGATCGCCAATCGTTTTCAACCAGGGGAAAAAATAGCGATCCAGAACATCGGGGGGCATGAGCAGCCCTGTGCTAAAGGCAATGTCATCGCTGTACCAGATGGCATCCACCACCTCACAGTCCGCAAAAAATTCAAACATGGACACAATCAATTCACCAATTTTCTGATTGAGGGCCTGAACCAATGATGGATTTTCGAACAAGGCCAGGGAAAAGCCTTCAAAACCCATTAATTCCCAGGTCATGGTAAAAATATCGCCGTACTGCCCGATCACGCCCATCCCATCTGGCAACAAAGATTTAATCTGTTCAAAAACGGAATAATTAATGGCCCTGGCGTCGGGTAGTTCCAGGGCCTCCAGATCCGAAAACGAAGTAACCAGTCCCTGCCCTTCATTGGCCCAGTCATAAGACAATGTACCATCCAGTTTAGCGCCAAAGGCAGAATCCTGAGTGGTGCCGCTTAAACTGAACTGTACTTCCGGTTGTAATTTAATGTAATCATACCCTGCTTTGTACCAGAATTCCACTTCATCTTTAAGCGTCCTGATGGGGCGTTTGAGTAGTTGCTCCTTTATCTTTGGATGGACGCCCAATTCCATCATGGGTACATATTCCGCTTTTTTTCTTTTCAAAGTTTCCAGTAGAACCTGAATGTTGGGTCGCATTTGTTACCTCAGTGTCATTTTCCTGCGCAAAAGCACTTTAAGTTCTCCTCCCCCCCGGACTTCATCTGCCAGAGCAGGTATTCTTTTAAATCGGTGTCTATTGAAAACCATGCTGGCTCCCACCACTCTTTCAGAAGCCGGACAGCACAATCCGAATTAGTCCAGGATGGGCGTAAAGCGGGTATCAATCAAATCCCCGTCATTAAGTCCCTGGCAGGAAGTGTGTGTATTATTGCGGGGATCGCTGGCATCAAAACGCAGTCCATCTGCCATGTAGATTACGGTCATGCCTTCACGCATCTGGTTGGTTTTATTAGGTCCGGCGCCGTGGTAGGTTAAACCGCTGTGAAAAGTGGCATCACCGGCCTGCAGGGGCACGTAAACCGGCTGTTGATCCTTTACATCCTGCGGCACATGAGGATTGTTGAAAATATCAACATATTCGTGTTTGGGCAATCGGTGTGATCCGGGATAGAAGAACAGACATCCTTTTTCCATTGGCACCGGATTCAAAGCCAGCCAGAGCGTGGTAGTAAGCTGAGGTTTGTCCACTGGCCAGTACGAGCTATCGATATGAATATCGGTCTGCCGGCCGCCCGGTTCTTTGAACAACGCCTGGTCGTGCCACAGCCTTACATGATCCACGGCCATCAATTCCCTTGCCAGGCGCGCAAATCGTCTGGCAAACACAAAATCCCTGACCGGATTAAAATCCCAGCACAAGTAGCCACATTGTAAAAAAGATTGTTCGTAGATGCTCTTTTCATTGAGGGCCCGTAAATCATGACTTTTACGAATGAGAACAGCGGCCTGAATTACACGCTGCAAAAAAGCTAACGCTTCTTTACTTATTACTCCAGGCAGATAAATGAAGCCCTGATCCTGATACCGTTTAATCTGTTCGTCCTGTAAAGGATAAGGCGTGTCATAATGCTTCTGAATGGTTTCCGGTGTGGGTGTGTAAAGAAGCTTTAAAGCCAGATCTACATCTAAATTACCAATGGATCGCATACTCCCCCTATTGTTCAAGATAATTAACCAGTTGTTGTGGATCAGGAAAATAGCCATCGGCGCCAATTTGATTATTAAATTCCTGGGTTACCGGAGCGCCGCCAATAAAAACCGGAACAGAAGGGAAATCGCTTTTTACGGTTTTAACAATTTCCTGCATGTAAAGCATGGTCGTTGTTAAAAGGGCGCTAATGCCCACGTAACAATCCCTTTGTTGCTGAACCGCCTGCAGAAACTGTTCACTGGAAACATTGACTCCCAGATCAATCACCCGGTAACCATTACCTTCCAGAACCATGCCGACCAGATTTTTGCCAATATCGTGCAAATCGCCTTTCACCGTACCTAAAATAAACGTTCCTTTTTGTTCCACAACCCCGGACTCAAAATGGGGTTTAAGCCATTGTAAGGCGGCCTTCATGGCTTTGGCGGCAATGATCAGGTCCGGAATGAAAGCCTGTCCCTGACTAAAACGATCACCCAGGCGCTTCATGGCCGGAATCATGGCTTTTTGCAGGATATCATTGGCCGACATTCCCTGTTCCAGTAACTGCTGTGTCAGCTCCGTAGCTCCGGGCTGACCTTTCAGATCAGCCGGGTGAGGGGAATCGGCATCGACTTTTCCACGTTCAATACAGAGGCCCAATTGCTCTAATAGCTTTTGAGACATTAAAAACTCCTTCCAATCCGGCTGTACGTTTCTGACTGGTTTGTTTTTAAAAACAATTTAATAACCAATTTAACAAAAAGAAAAATTTTTTTAATCAGCCTGCTTAAACTCGTCGATCAGCCGACGCATCATCTCAATGTGCTGCACACTGGTGCCACAGCAGCCACCTAAAATATTGGGATGTAACTCCAGCAGGGCGCGCAGCTTGTTTTCCATGGCTTCCGGTGTTTCGTGATAGACAATCACCTGGTGCTGTATTTCCGGCAATCCCGCATTGGGTTGGGCTAAAATCGGCTGATCGGTTAGCTGACGCATCTCCTTAACGACCTGCAAAATGACCTCGGTTCCTTCCCCACAATTGGCGCCCATAATATCTACGCCGGCATCACGTAAAAAATTTACGGCGCTGGGCACATCGACTCCCCAATTGGTGTGCACGCCGGTGGGACTCAATTCAAAAGTAAAGGTTGCTGCCACGGGCAAATCGCTTACCGATTTTACGGCCTCAATGGCTGCTCCCATTTCTTCCAGGGTAATCATCGTTTCAATAAAGAAGATATCTACGCCTCCCTCGGCCAAAGCTTCGGCCTGTTCTTTAAAATAATCCTTTGCTTTGTCCAAACTTAACTCACCGTAAGGTTCCAATAGTTCCCCGGTAGGTCCCATGGAACCAGCCACAAAATGCCCTTCCGGACAAACCGTTTTAGCCAGTTCGGCTGCTTTCTTATTTAACAAATAGGCTTTGTCAGCCAGGTCGTATTTTTGCAGACGGGCCCGGGTTCCTCCGAAACTATTGGTTTCTACAATGTCCGAACCACTCTGATAATAGTCTCTGTGAATGGATTGCACCAGTTCCGGTTGCTGGATATTTACCAGCTCCGGACATGCGCCCTGCTTTAACCCGCGTTTTTGGAGTTCGGTGCCCATAGCCCCGTCGCTGAGCAGAATGTCACTCCGTTTAATACGTTCCAGAATTTCAGACTTCATACATCCTCCAGTAATTGTTCTTCATCCTTAAATTTATTTTGGATTTCCGTTATTTCATCCAGATTTTTCTCCAGGGCCTGGACCATATCCTGATTCACCTGTGTGGGGTGCGCTTTTAAATATTCCAGGGCCTGCTGATTGCTCCACTGTTTTTTGTAAGGTCGCACGCTGGTCAGGGCATCGAACATGTCGGCCACGGCAATGATCTGCGCTTCCAGTGGAATCTGGCCATCGACAAAGCCGTGCGGATAGCCCTTCCCGTCCAGTTTTTCATGGTGTAATTCCGGAATATTGCGCATCATTTTCAAATAAGACGGCGCAGGACCGGGCAGATTCTGAATAATCAGGTCAATGATTTTTCGCCCCTGGATGGTATGTTCTTTCATAACCTGAAATTCCTGATCGCTCAATTTTTGCGGTTTTAGCAGAATATGGTCGGGAATGGCGATCTTGCCGATGTCGTGCAGGGGCGCCAGGGCGAACAGGAACTGAATGAACTCATCATCAATCTGATACTTTCCGCTCTCGGCCAGGTCTCTAGCAATAATGCGTGAAAAATGGGCCATGCGTTCCAGATGTTTGCCGGTCTCGGGATCCCGAAAATGCATAATTTTACTGATGGTACGAACAGCTGAAAGCAACATGGTTGTTTGTTTAATTTCTATCAAAACAAGGCTGAAGATCAAATGAGCGATCAAATCCAATAAATCCAGATGTTCCTGACGAAAAGGACGTTTTTGTCGGGCATTAAAAAAGATAAAGCCAAATAATTTATCTTCTGAAAAGAGCGGCAATGTGTAACTGGCCTGGTAGCCGCCTTCTTTAATGCGCCTGGAATGCGTTTTGTTTTCGTTGTATAGGCCGGAAATATCTTCTAAAATTCTTGGTTTTCGTTGAGCAGCCATCTGTTGTAACGAAGGCACATCCGCCAGTTTTGCTTCGTACAAAACCAGTGAAGCGCTTTGCGTTTCGCTGATTATGAATGTGCGCAATAAATCGGTTTGATCTTCATACAAAGCAAATGAAATGCGATCGACATAAGGAAGAAATTGCCGTACAAATTGATGAATGCACTCCAATTTTTCGTTGAGGCCAGTCTGGCCATAGATATTTTGTAGAAAATCGATATGTTCCATGTTTTCATCTCCACCAGTTGGCAATAAAATTTAAGAGAAAATTTAAGCGATGCAAACAAAAGGAAAGCAGGTGGCTAACTACTTATTCATTTGGCGATCTAAATGTTGTGGAAAATTTTTAACCACAGACGCCAGGCCTGTACTCTAAATTCAGGATTTGCGCTTTGCTCATGGCCTTGGTCAGTAAAGCGCGATTTTTTACTCAAGCTTCATCTTTCATCATTAATCTTTTTTCTTTTTTCTTTTTTCCTTTTTCTTTTGAGGAGCCCCCCCCAACCCCTCCCAGGAGGGGGATTTTTGGGCGTGCCCTCCCAGGAGGGGAGCTTTGCTGTGCCACTTTGTTCAGAGATGCCTTAGCAAATAGATCACAATTTTGCCCCAAAAAAAAGCAACATATTGTAATTAAAAAATCGATCGTGTATATTGTGTACTACTTTCGCCATGTTTTGAGTTTCTCGCAAAGGGACTTGCCTGACTTTTAGCCATTTTAAATGGAATTGTTTTTTAATCTACAGTAATTGCCCTGTCTTATTTGGCCACTTTATATTTTTCAATCGAGTTTCATCAACAGAGGAGGCTGCCACCCAAAAGATGAAAATTTGATTCATTCATTTTTCACAAAAAAAGAGGAGGAATACGTATGAGGTTCATCTTTTTATTCAGTATTTTATTTTCACTCTTGTTTTGTTCGATGAGTTTCGCTGCAAAACAGACCAATCCATCCCAATTAAAAGCAAAAAGTACAAACAGTACCTCTTCATTTACCGTTCAAACCGCGCCAGACTGGACTTTCCCGCAGATTAATCTGGGTTTTAAGGGCGGAGTCATCTGGTGGGAAAGTTTTGAAACGCCCCGCCGCTGGGCTCAATGGCAGAGCAAAGATTTGACCGTTCCTCGTCCCGATCCCATTCCCAGTCAATGGGTGTTGGACGACTGGCAGGCCTACGAAGGACAATCGTGGCGTTGTGCCGATTTAACCCTGGGCAACCACGGTGGTTACAACAACCACTGGTACCAGGTTCTGGATACGCCCCCCATCTTGCTCACCGAAAACGCCACATTAACGTTTTACCATCGTTACTGGGCCGAAGATCCGGCCGGGGCGCCCGATCCCTACGATGCCTGGGACGGCATGAATGTCCGCATCTCCACAGACAGCGGAAAAACCTGGCAGGTGCTTAATTTTGACACCTACAATGTCTCCAGCATCTGGGCCTTTGGCCATCCAGAACAGGGTCACAATGAAGGCCCCGGTATTCCCGGCTGGGCCGGGCGCAATGATTCCTGGCATATGGAATCCATCGATTTATCGGCCTTTACCAGCACGGACACACCTGTTATGATTCGTTTTGCCTTTGCTTCCGACATGGCTTACTGCACCATTGACAATCCGGATATGTTCGGCTGGCAAATAGACAATATTGAAGTCAAATCTGAAAACACCATGTTTTTCAGCAATTACGGCACTCAGGATGACATGGTTGGCAAATCCAATGAATTTATTCCACCTCCAGGAGGCGATTTGTGGCATATCGTAAAATTTGACGAACCGATTCCTGCCTTCTTATCGGAATTTACACCTAATGGAAGATACGCAGCCGCCTGTCAGAATGGAGGCAGAACATTCAGCCCCGATTCCACCTACAATCCTTACATGGACAATGTATTTGAATCGGGCCCCATTACCTTGCCGATTATTGCACCGATCTATCTGGACTTCAAATATGTTCCCAATTTTTATGATACCGATGCCTTCCCGGATGTGGAATTTTTCCGACCTGAAGTTAAAAATATTGACAGTACCGAGTGGGAATGGATCGAGGATTTGCCCTATGTCTATTCTTTTGGATTCGATCAATGGTTAGAATTTGCCTGGACTTATGGTTATCCCATGAACACTTCCATGTTTGAACTTTCACGCTTTGCCGGCCAGACCATTCAGATTCGTTTCCGTTTCTGGTCAGACTGGGATCAACCTATCGGTCCCGGTTTGTTGATTGACGATGTGGTCATCTACAGCCCGGTGCGCGAGGTTCCGCCTCCACAAAATGTGCAGGCCACCCCCGATAATAGCAATAACACCATCGTCGTTTCCTGGGATGAAATGAATCCCAACATCGACTTTTTTGTTTTTCGCAGCAATCACGGGGCTAATGTGTTTCAGCAGGTGGGTCATGTAAAAGGAGCCACCGAATTTACGGACAGCGATGTAGAACCCTTTTACGAGTATGATTACTATGTCATTGCTGTGGCTCATTACTTCGGTCAATCCGAACCCTCTGACACGGTTAGCGCTTACATCATCCCCGAAGGTTACGTTGAGCTGGCCTACGACGACGGCGAATCGGATGGCTATATTGCTTCTGAAAGCCGTAAAAAGGTAGCGGTTAAGTTTGTGCCAGAAACTTTTCCGGTATCCATCAAAACATTCAGAATTTACCTGGAACGCGGAGACACCCATGGTTTAGCCGGCCAGTTTTTCCTGATGTCCATTAGCGATGACGGTTTGCCAGGTTCTATTCTGCAACGTAAAAATAAATCAGGCTTAAAAATGGGCTACAATGTAATCGAGTTCAGTCGGGAGCAAACCATTAATGAGAAAGGGTTCTACATTGCTTTTTCTCGTTTGAACACCAGTCCTTACATGGCCAAAGATACAGACCCCGAAATTGATGGCATGACCTTTCTGGAAACAGCGGATGGCTGGCAGCAACTAACCGACGCCGATGGCATTCTTCATGCCTTTGTAAAAGTGGACGAAGGCGGCCAAATCGTAGAATTGCAGCCAGAAGTAGCCGGCCATGATCCTTCTGTAAGGGCAGAAACCTTCCGCTTATTGGGCAATTTTCCCAATCCGTTTAACCCGATTACCAGGATCAGCTTCATCGTACCGCAAAATTCAGAGAATGACCTGGTTTCATTGGAGATTTTCGATCTCCTGGGGCAGAAGGTAAAAACCTTGTACCAGGGGCCGGTTGCACCAGGCAAACACACGTACACCTGGCGCGGCTTTAATGACGCCGGTCAACCGATGCCCTCTGGAATTTACCTCTACCGCTTAAAAACCGGAAAACGGACCCTGACCAAACGTATGTTACTGATTAAGTAACCCTTACACTTCATTGGCTATAGAGAGGCTGTCCTGAGGGGCAAAAGTAGGAAAAAACAAAAAAAAAACAGACACAAAATTCGGTTTAATGCCCGGCAAAGATGGTGGCGAGTAGCCGGATGAAAGATCAAACAACGCCATCTGATCCATTAGGACGGCCTCTTTTTGAACCAGAGAGAAGTACCTGATCACGGCACATTAAAAAGGTAAAGCGAATTTTAGAATATTTTCTTTAAAAGATATATTGTGTCTTGCGGGATGCGAAAATGTTTATGCTGTGTGAGGGAGTAAAATCGTTGAATGGTTGATTGGTTGAATGGTTTGATGGCCTGTCCGGCTGGATAGCCGTCCAGACGGGCCTGTCCCCGAAGATCGGGATTTCCGCTGCGCTCCAACCGGTGGCCAGACCTGTCAGGCTGCGCCTTGCCAGACTGGCGGGCCTGTCCCTGAGGATCTGGATTTGGAATGACGCTCGGCACGAAGTCTCAATGATTGTCATTTCGACCTTATAAAAGTCTCGAGCTGAAGCTCGAGTTACGTTGCGTTTGCTTGTGTTCCGGTGGAAGGGATTCTTCTCCCGCTAAAGCTGGAGAAGAATGACATGTCGGCACAGGCCTTCACCGCCAGTGCACAACTTGCCCCTTCGCAAAATAAATCGTAATTGTTAATTTTTAATTAAAATTGCTCTTTTGCCTGGCCGGTAGTATGACGGACGCACTTTGAGGTTCTTAAAGGTTGGGGCTGTGCTGACTTAGCATGCTCATTTTGCAGGTATTACAGTCCAGAATTAAATGACCTTGTTTTTGGACCGCTGGCAGAGTTGTTAAGCAGAAAAGCTTTTATCCAGCTTAAATGTTCCTACTACTTCTTTATTTCCTGAAAGCTTTCTTCTCATTTTTAACCAGTAAGCCTTGGCAAACAATTTCGGGATGTCTAGATAGCGTAACTTGAAATACATCCATCGTGCTTTTGAGGTCATGATTCACTCCTTTGATTGATCTTTTACAATAATAATCGTTCAAAAGAGCCAATACTTAAATGGAATGACCAGAATCAGGAAGAAAATTAGCGGGAGTGTGTGGGAGTCGAACCCACCTATCCCTCAAGCGGGACACACGCGGCTTTGAAGGCCGGGGGAGCCACCGGGCCCCATGCACTCCCAGTGAAACATAAATTTCAGAAAAATTCAGATTTAAAGCAAAATTTGTTTGCAAGCATTTGGCGTAGTTTAGTATTTTCTGTTAACCAGCCAACTGAATGGAGAAAAAACGATGCTAAAAAAATGTTTGCTCACGCCGGAAGATTTAAAAAAAGCCGTCAATCTAAAACGATTACAATTTGAAACGACCAGAGACATTCCTCCTTTAGATACAGTTATTGGTCAGGAACGTGCCGTTTCTTCAATCAATTTTGCCCTGCAGATCGACAAAAGTGGTTACAATCTCTTTGTATCCGGTCGCTATGGCAGCGGTCGCACAACCATTGTCATGGATCTGGTTAAACGGTTTGCCCGGCAGGGGCCTCCGCCGCAAGATTGCATCTTTGTGTACAACTTTGATACTCCTGATGAACCGTACGCTATTCTGCTTCCTCCGGGCGAAGGACGTAAGTTTAAATCACGTTTTGCAAAACTGATTCGCACTCTGCGCATGGATCTGCTGAAATCGCTGGAATCCAAACAATATGATGATGAACGGGGTAAGGTCATTGAAAAATACCAGAAACAAAAGCAAGAACTCTTGCAAACTCTGGAAGTGGAAGCTCACGCGCTGGATATTCAAATTCAACCTTCCAATATGGGCTTTTTGACCATCCCCACTAAGAACGGCAAACCTTTGAGTCAAGATGAATTCCAGTTACTCCCTCAGGAAGAAAAAGAGCGCGTTAACAATAATCTGGCTTATGTACAGAAGCGAATTCAGGAGGTGGTCAAAGAGATCAATATTCTGGATCGCGAAATGCATGACCAGTTAGAAGAATTAACCCAAAAAACAGCCAGATATGTGGTGAACAATCACTTTGCGCATCTGCTCGAAAAATATTCCGATTTTCCTGAAATCAAAAATTACCTGAATCTGGCTGCCGAAGACATTATTAAAGACGTGGGAAATTTTTTAGGAAAAGCAGAAAAAGAGGCCTCGCTGCCCGCCATTAAAGGGCCGCAAATTGACAAATACCAGATCAACATCGTAGTTGATCATAAAAAACACGACGGCTCTCCTGTTATTTTTGAAACTAATCCCACTTACACCAATCTTTTTGGGCGCATTGAGAAAAAAGCTTTTCAGGGATTCGTTTACACCGATTACACCATGATCAAAGCCGGTTCTTTACTCAATGCCAATGGCGGTTACCTGATTATCGACGCCGAGCAGTTACTAAAACATCCCTTTGCCTATGAATCGCTAAAGCGAACCTTACGCTCAGGCGAATTACGTATTGAGGATTATTCTGAGTTAATCGGTTTGGCTACGACAACGGCATTACGACCTAACCCCATCCCCATTAAAATCAAAGTTATCCTCATTGGACAGGCCTATCTTTACCGTTTGCTGCACAATTACGATGAAGAATTTGGTAAAATTTTCAAAGTACGCGCTGATTTTGACGTGGAAGTCAAAGAAACGCCTACCACCCTCAAACAATACGTACAGTTCATCAGTCGCGTGGTGCGGGAAGAACATCTACTCCACTTTGATCGTAGTGGTGTGGAGGCCATCGTGGAATACGCTTATCGCCTGGCGGACCATAAAAAACGATTGTCCATTCGTTTTGCAGAACTGGTGCGCATCATACGGGAATCTTCGTTCTGGGCTCTAAAAAATCGACACAAAGTAGTTTCCAGGGAAGATGTTGAATATGCCATCGAGAATTTGACCTACCGCCACAATCTAATCGAAGAGAAAATTCATGAGGCCATTCGTGAGCGTACCATCAACATTGATGTTACGGGTTACAAAGTGGGGCAGGTGAATGGGCTGGCCGTGTACGACCTGGGCGACCACATGTTTGGACGTCCCAACCGCATTACCATCAACGCTTACATTGGCACACGGGGCATCATTAACATTGAACGTGAAGCAAAACTCAGCGGTAAGATCCACGACAAAGGTGTACTCATTTTAGCCGGCTTTTTCTATGAAAAATTTGGCAAGGACATGCCGCTCTCCTTTTCAGCCTCCATTACATTTGAACAGAGCTACTCAGGTGTGGAAGGCGACAGCGCTTCATCGGCCGAACTCTACGCACTGCTCAGCTCGCTTTCCGGAGTGCCCATCAATCAGGGTATTGCCGTCACAGGTTCGGTGAATCAAAAAGGTGAAGTGCAGGCCATCGGCGGTGTTAATGAAAAGATTGAAGGATTCTTCAAAGTTTGCCAATCCCGCGGACTGACCGGAGAACAAGGCGTCATTATTCCACAAGCCAATGTCAAAAATCTGCTGCTTAAAGAAGAAGTGGTACAGGCTGTGAAGGAAGGCAAATTTCATATCTGGGCTGTGGACAACATCGAAGACGGCCTTTACATTTTAACCGGACAGAAATGCGGTCTCAGGCACAAAGACGGTTCCTACACCTCCAATTCCATTTTTGAAAAAGTTCGCCAGCAATTGGTCGAATTTGCCAGACAAACCCAACTCTTTCGTCAACAAATCAGTGAAATGAGCAAAAAAGAAAATGGCGAAAACGGCGAATGAGGGAGCACAAGCTCTTTACGAAAGGGAATTAAAAATTACGAATTATTTTGCGAAGGGGCAAGTTGTGCCCAGGCGATGAGGGCCAGGGCCGGCATGTCATTCTGAGAATCCCTTACACTTGCAGACAATTTTCAGACGCAACGTAACTCGAGCTTTAGCTCGAGACTTGCCTTAACACCTACACAAATGTTGTTCCCATGCAGGCAAAAACTCCGAATCCCGGAGACAGGCCCGTCATGCTGCCGGTTGGTGCGCAGCGGAAATCTCGATTTTCGGGGCCGGACAAAGCATTCACAAAGTGCGTAAAGATTGCAAATAGAAAATTGTAAAATATCTTAACATATCGGAATAGAACTCAGCAAAGCTGCACAATTTACTCACCCTTCCCTTTATTAGTTAAAGAAGGGAAGGGGACGAGAGGTTAGGATCTTCAGCACAAAAATTTTCGCACGCTCCTGCGCAATATATTAGGAAGCATTCTAAAATTTTAATTGCTCTTTTCCAGTTATTATTTCATTGAAACCAACAAAAAGCGCTCAACCTGCGCTTTTTACAGTTCGTACCATGGTCAGAGATTTTTATTGAATCCCAGGACCGACAGCGTTTACAGACCAGAAGAAATCGCCATGGGAATAAACGGTGTCTGCGATAAAGGCCAGGAGTTTACTGCTTTTTATTGTTTTTTTGCCTGCAAATCCCTATTTTGAGTTCTAAATAATTTCTTAAGGAGGAGATACGAATGCAATACAAACAATTGGGAAAGCGCGGCCCTGTCATTTCAACCATCGGATTCGGCGCCTGGGCAATTGGTGGGATGAACTGGGGAAAAACCGATGATCAGATTTCCATCCGTGCTTTAAATGAAGCCATTGATCAGGGCGTGACCTTAATCGATACAGCCGATGTGTACGGCTTTGGCCATTCCGAGGAATTGATCGCCCGCGTAATTAAAGAGAGAGGCAAAGACAACATCATCATCGCCACAAAAGCCGGCAATGATTTCTATTTTGCCAGCGAAGAAGACGATGAGGGTTATGGCCCAATTCGTCAGAATTACAAAAAAGAGTACATTATTTTTGCTGCGGAGCAAAGTTTAAAACGCCTGGGACTGGAAGCGCTGGACATTTTGCAACTGCACAGTCCCGATCTTGACAAACTGGAACAGGACGAACCATGGGAGGCCCTGGAACAGTTAAAAAAAGACGGCAAGATTTTACACGCCGGGCTCAGCATTCAATCTTTTAAAGAGAGCGAACAGGCCCATTTACTGGATTTGCACCACGACCTGCTAGATGCTATTCAGGTCCGCTACAATTTACTGGAAAGAGAGGCGGAAAAAGTGCTTTTTCCCAAAGCGCTTGAATATGGCATTGGTGTCATCGTACGCATTCCCCTGCTGTTTGGCTTTTTAACCGGCAAATTCAACCGTAACACGCAGTTCAGCGAAGATGACCACCGGCGCATGAACCTTTCCCCGGAAAAGATGGAAGAATACTTTAATCGCCTGGAAAAAGTAAAACCCCTATTTAAAAAATTCCCTGATCAAACAATGGCCCAGGTCAGTTTGCGATTCTGCATCAGCCATCCGGCCTGCAGCACCGCCATCCCCGGAGCCAAAACGCCCGAACAGGTGAGAGAGAATTGTTCCGCTTCCGATTTAGGGCCCATTCCGCAGGACCTGATTCCTGAGCTATAGAGTAAAGCGTAGCGCTTTAAATTTCAAAATTTTAATGCTGCGATTAGAGCGGTGACGTGTTGAAGAGTTGGTTTAATCTTTTATTATTTAAGGCAGCATAGCCTCAACCCAAAAACTTCTTTAAATAATGATCGTCCGGTGCCCCGGAATCCTTTAATTCTTACACTCATATACTCTTAACTTTACTCCTCCAACAGCAGAAGTCATTTCACTAATTAGCCCTCCCTCCCTCGATCCCCCTCTCCCAGAATAAAAATCTGGGAGAGGGGGAAGGTTTGTGAGGAAGATTTTCTCATCTGTGTTGGATATTTTATTCACGATCAATGGATGTTCGAGATGTTAGTCCAATGAAACTCAAACAAACCGACCATTTTCGTTTAAGTAACATTTTAACAAAACCATTTCGTATTAGATTGTAAAAGTATTGGCATTTTCTGGAAAGCCGCGAAGATACAATAAATTTAATTTTTGGTTATTTTTTTTCTAAATTGACTCAGTGCAATTAAACAGGATTTTATTTATGAAAATTATGTTCATCGTACCTCTTATTATTATTTTAGGGGCGTGTACAGCCGGTCGAAACAATTTGAAACCCCTCCCTCAGGAAAGAATTGTAAAGGATGGCCAGTACGACTCTGAATTTCCTCTTCAACCGGTTTCGCATTACCTGGATCGAATGGCCAGGGCGGTCAAACTCATATCGGGAATGACCTTTTACAAGGCCTATCAATTTCGTGCACAGGATCAGATTACCAAAGGGGATTTAAAACATACGGAAACATTTAAAAAGGCCACCACCACCTACATCTTTCAGCGCCCCTCCTCCGGAACGGCTACTTTGATTTCGCAATACGGCCGAGAATTGCTCTTTTTAACCTGCAATCACATTGTCCATCACCCCGACACGCTTCTCTCATTTTATTCCAAAAAGTCCAATCCGCGGGAGCCTTCTTCAGAGCTGTATGCCGTGTCCGTTAAAATTAAGGAAACGCTCAATATTGTCAACATACCCTCTTCCACTCAACCGGTTTTATTGGCCTTTGACGAGACCTCTGATCTGGCTCTGGTTGGAGTTAAATTGCATCGCATCCCCAACAGCGCCCTGCCAGTGTTGAATGTGCCATTTGGGAAAGCTGCTGCCCTGCATTGGGGAACTTTTATTTATCTGCTGGCCTATCCTCAGGGCAAACTAATGCTCTCCAACTCTTTAGTAAGTCAGCCCAATCGGGATGCGCACCACAACTTTTTGTTCAATTCTTCGTTAACTCGGGGGATCAGTGGAGGCATTTTGTTAGCCATAAAAGATGGCGTGCCTAATTTTGAGATCGTAGGTATTGCCTCTGCCCTGGGCGCTCAAACGCAGTATTACCTGCGTCCCGACCTTAACAAAGCAAGCTGGATGTTTGAAGCTCAGCAACCTTACAAAGGTGAAATTTATATCGATCAACAGGTTAGCAATAATTCCGGGATTGTCTTTGCCGTTTCTGCAGAAAACATGGTACGTTTCATTAAGGAGAGTAAAGATAAAATACAGAAGATGGGGTTTAATTTCCCCTATTCCAGCTTTAAATTTGCCCGTTAAGAACCAGGCGAATATCTTTGTGTTCGGCCTGTTTGCGAGAGTAGCCCCTGAGGACGCGGGTTAAAAAAGAGGCGTACTGGTAGATGACCGGCGTCAGAGGCAAATGAGCCGCTTTTAAGGCTCTGGCAGTCCAAACATTGCAGGTAAAGGGGAAGATATAAGCCCCTTTACTTTTAAGAAACCAGCTGTCACCGTACAATCCACGGTCAATTATTACGAATTGGTGATTCCTGTCTGTGGCGAAATAAGAACAAATAAACTTAAGAAGATCCTCATACTCAGCATCGGTAAGACGAATGGTGTAATACGGACTCCACTTGTAAAAATGATCAATGGGAACATCGAAGCCAACTACATGCAAAATGCTGCGCGTCGGAAGCAACACAGCCCGCAGGGCCAACAGCCAGTTAATCCCGGAACCGCGATACTGGTAGTACTTTGCATCGCCCCAGCTTACCTCAACAAATCCATGCTGTTTAAACATGGCAAAATAAGCCATATAGTCCTCCGGGATATCTTTTGTTTCCAGAACCAGACCGGTGTGCCAGCCATAATTAAATATGTGAACCGCCTTCTGTCCGGGAAAAACATTCCGCTTTTGCAAACGCCTTGCGTCGACATTTAACATCACAATGGAAAAAATCAATAAAAGGGAGAATAAACTGAATGCTACAAAAAAAGCTTTTCTAATCATAGTCTGTTTTTACGCTCTTCTATTTGGTGTACAGGTTCATCACAACGGACTGAATTTATTTTTCGTTATGGCTTAATGTAAATTAATTTCTTCTGGAATGCAAGATGCCTGGCCAACGGGCAAATCACAATGCTGAGCAGCCATAATTTTTCTTTTACTTTGGACACAAGAACCAATCTTTCAACAAAGGTACTCTCCTTCCCTCTATTCCAAATAAAAGAATGTTGCTGCCTGTTGTTTCTGGTTCATTTAAAAAGGAATATTGAGACCGCCTGTCAACGTTTAGTGTTAATTAACCAGTTCTATAGGAGCCGTGTGATACGCACCAAAAAAGTCTTTACTCTTGAAAACAATCAAAAATGTCTGCGTCAATTGATCCTATCAGAATTTGACGCTCAAAACCAGGAGATCATTAGACTCATCTACAATGGGCAAAAAGATCTGCGCCTGATTATTAAGAAGGAATACGCTCAATGGAATAAAATATTATCATCGGCCACCTTTCAGGGAAACGGTAAACGGATCAGCCGTGTACACTATCAGTATGATCCTTTACATCGCCTGATTGAAAAGCAGTTCTACAATAATCAGGAACAGGTGATTGCCAGAAATCTCTGGACCTATGAGAACGATCTTCTAAAACAATACGAAAAACGGGGCAAGGCTAATCATTTAATAGAGCGCAAGGTGTTTGAATACAGAGATGGCGGCCTATTGGAAAAGGAGAGCCATTTTAATGGCCACAATCAATTAGTTCGCCAAAAAATTTTCATTTACAATGCCGTAGGGCAACTGACAACCGAAAAAATTTTCAATGCTGCGCATCAACTTGTGGCTCAGAAAGAGATTCGATATGGGCTCCAGGACCTACCTGAAGTCATTTTATGGTTCGACAAAGCCTGGAAGTTACAACGAACTGAATATTTTGAATATTACGAAAATGGCCTTTTAAAAACAGAAATTGTCAACGATCTGTTTGGAGGTCAGTTTTTCAGCAAAAAATTAAACCGCAAGGGACAGGTATTAACCTCCTACCATTTACAGGCCAATCAATTCGAAAAAATAGAATTGTATTATTACGATCAGAAAGGTAGAAAAACAAGACAGGAAAAATACGCTATCCAGTCGGCAGAAAAGCGTTTAGTACAACAAATTAATTATGAATATGAAGAGAAAAAGATTGATTTTTTACAACAAAATAATTTTTATTGTTAAATAATTTGTATTAAATTAGAACACCGCATTGTTACTAACGGGTATGGCCAGTTTGTATTTAAAGAAAGGAGCATATTATGGCAGAAAAAAGCGGAGGCTGCGCTCGACCAACCGGTGCTCGTGTTGGAGAAGCGCAACCTTCTCAGGAAACCGTTGAACAACAAACCATTGTTGAGGAGGAAAAATTTATGACAGCAAGAGTAGGCGACAAAGCACCTGATTTCACTGCGCCTGCCTATTACAAAGGTGAATTCACTGAGATTAAACTGGCAGACTATCTTGGAAAATGGGTGCTTTTGTGTTTTTATCCGGGTGATTTTACCTTTGTCTGAGCGACAGAAGTAGCAGCGGTCGCTGCTAATTATGATAAGCTCCAGGAATTGGGAGTTGAAGTCATTTCTGTGAGCGTGGACAGTCAGTTTGTGCACAAAATGTGGAACGATCACGAATTGTCAAAGATGGTTAACAAGGATATTCCTTTCCCCATGGTAGCTGACGGCGCCGGAAATTTAGGGAAGGTTTACGGTGTGTACGATGAAAATGCGGGCGTGGAATTACGGGGCCGTTTTATTATTGACCCCGACGGCGTCATCCAGGCCATGGAAGTACTGACACCTCCTGTCGGACGAAACATCGAAGAGACCATTCGGCAGGTTCAGGCCTTCCAGCATGTGCGTGCCACCAATGGCGCAGAAGCCTGTCCGTCCGGATGGAAACCTGGCAAGAAGACTTTAAAACCGGGCCCAGCTTTGGTCGGCAATGTCTGGAAAGAGTGGACTCCCAAAAACGATCTTTAAAACAGCATCTGGCCATACCCGTTTTATTGATCTCTCAGGGAACGCTTTTCTAAGGCTGCAAAGTAGCCACAACCATTAATCAACTCCAGTTAACGCACTAAAGCCATCAATGCATAAAAAGGCCATTTTAATTAAAAATTACGAAGTACGAATTATTTTTTAACAGGGCAAGTTGTTTCCAGGCGGTGAAGGCCTGTGCCGGCATGTCATTCTGAATCCCGCTTCAGTCGTAACTCAAGCTTCAGCTCGAGACTTTGGTAAGGGCGAAGCATTTTTTGCAAAGTTTTGCTCAAGAGCAATTTTAACTTGTACGCAAGAGGTTGCACTAAGTAGAACCATCTTCAGGAAAAATGCTTCACCCTTACACCTGATAAAGATTTCTCTGCTCTGCACGTCGCTTGCGCTCCGCGCATCGGTCGAAATGACAATCAGTGAGGCTTAGATTCCAAATCCTTATTTTCGGGGACAGGCCCGGCTGCGCCTGCCAGACCTGTCCGGCTGGACAGCCGTCCAGACGGGCGGGCCTGTCCCCGAGGATCGGGATTTCCGCTGCGCTACAACCGGCTGCGCCTGCCAGACGGGTGCTCTCTGTGGTTACTTAAATTGTTTTTGCTTACGGCAAAGCTGCTTTAATTTAATCCAGACAAAAAACTCCTTATGGCCAAGTAGTAACACACTCAACACTTTTTATTTGAACTTTTTTGAATAGATGATTAAACTCGATACTAAGTTTAATTAAAAAGCGGTTACCTTGTTCAGCACAGATCAAAGACATCGTTTCATTCAAAAGTTAACGGCACTCTGGGCATTAAACGAAGCTGGCCTGGGTGGCTTGATGCATGCACTGCGCATTCCGTTTACAGGCGTATTTATTGGCGGTACAGCCGTTATTTTGATAACGCTGATTGCTTACTTTGCCAGAACTGATTTTAAGATCATTCTAAAATCCATGGTAATCGTTCTGGTCATCAAAGCTGTGGCCAGCCCGCACTCTCCCATTAATGCTTACTTTGCAGTGATGTTTCAGGGAATCGTGGGATTCTTGATTTTTAGCCTTTTTAAAAATCTTAAAATAGCAGCTTTTCTACTGGCCATGTTAAGCTTATTGGAAGGCGCCGTTCAAAAAGTGCTTGTCCTGACTATCATCTACGGCAACTCGCTTTGGCGGGCCATCGATATTTTCTTTGATTATATCCTGAAAAGATTCTTTAACCTCCAGGCCTTTTTTTCAGCGTCCTCCTGGATTATTGGTATCTATTTTGCCATCCATCTGGTGGGCGGAATTTTGGTTGGCGTTCTGTCGATCAAATTTTTGAACCTGATGCATCATTTGCCGGATCAGCTTCCAGATCTATCGGCCATTGCCTCACCGGAAAATGCCGCTCCCTTAAAATCCCGCAAGAACAAGCGCAAAAAAGCCTTTAAGCTGGCCGGGGTACTGATCTTCATCCTAGGTTCACTCACGTTCTTTTCATCCAGCAATGGCTATGTCCAGGGCGCATTTGTTTTTTTACGCGTTTTTGCATTGATTTTAATCTGGTATCTGTTTTTAGGGCCTTTTTTGTTAAAGCATTTGCATCGCTTCCTTAGCCGAAAAAGTAAAACCTATGCTCGGGAAGTAGAAGATATTCATCAGATTTTCCCTGATTTGAAACGACTCATTTTTGTTCTGTGGACAGAATCTTCCAGATACCGTTATTTAAAACGCTGGAAATATTTTTTAAAAAACCTGATTTTAATCAGCTTAACCTTCGATGGCATCCAGTCGAGACCAGCCAGATTCACCAAAATGTTGAGAAATCGTGATCATGGGCATTTTTATCTTAAGCGACGCGATCCGTAGCGGCAAAACAAGCCAATTGCTGGATTGGTCCAAAAGTCAGGCCAATGTCTATGGCATTCTAACTCCTGATGTTAAAGGTTTGCGCGTATTAATCGATGTTGCCAGTCAGCAGGTTTATCCTTTTCAGGTTAAACAAAAAGGGGCGGGCACCATTCAGATTGGTCGTTTTACATTCTTAAAAAACACCTTTGAAACCGGAAAAAAGATCATCGCCCGTGCTTTGCAAGAGCCCTTCTCCTGGTTAATTATTGATGAAATTGGCCCGCTGGAATTGGCCGGGTCAGGCTTTGAACCGCAGGTAAGCCTGGCTATCGCACAGGTAAAGAAAATGGATCGGGAACAAAACCTGTTGCTCGTCATCCGGCACAGTCTTTTGCAGCAATGCCTCCAACATTACCATATTTCCGATTACCAACCCTTCGATTTTCCCGCCTAAACTTGCACCATATAAACTTCTCTCTTAATTTGCACATTAATTTTTTTGCGAGGAACGATGAAGTATCTGAAAATCTTTTTGATTTTGTGGTGGGTCAATGGGCTGTACGCCTCTCCCATGCCCTGGGCAACCGGACAAAGCCAGGCGCAAAATCTGCAATTTTATCTGGTTACTTTTGGCCCGGGCGACGATATCCCTTCCTATTGGGGGCATATTGCCCTGATCGTAGAAGACACGCTTCTTAAACGTTCCGCCATTTACAATTACGGTTTGTACTCATTTGATAACGATTTTTTCCTGCGTTTTGCCATGGGCCGATTAATTTTTGAGGTCGGACGGGCAGACGTCGCTTCTTATTTTAATTACTATAAGAAAGAGAATCGCGATATCCGTTTGACAAAATTACACCTTCCTTTAAACAGCCGGTTACGACTGGCCAAAAAATTGGAATGGAATATTTTGCCCGAAAACAAAAAATATCTTTACCACCATTATTACGACAACTGTTCTACACGTTTACGGGACCTTATTGATGAAGCAGTGAATGGTCAATTTCACAAAATCATGAATGGCCCTGCCCGATTCAATTTACGGCAGCACACCAAACGCTACGTGGCGCGCAATCCTGTGCTGGAGTGGCTGCTCATGTTCCTGATGAGCGATCGCATCGATCAGCCGATTAAAAAGTGGGATGAGATGTTTTTACCGGACGAGCTGGAAAGCTATGTGCAACAGGTACGCTATCGGGACACGGGGGGAATGGAACGCCCTCTTGCAGAAGCTCCCATTTTTGTGTTTCGTGCAAAACGGACGCCTGTGCCTCAAACTGTTCCGCGACACGAATGGCCCACTCTCCTGCTGGGCCTGGCGCTTGGATTGCTGCCCCTCTTGCTGGTAATCCGCCAAAAGAAAAAGGGCTTTCGCTGGTTTACCATGCTCTTCAGCCTGTACAATTTTTTACTGGGACTGGCCCTGGGCATTCCGGGTATGGTTCTCTTTTTTCTGATGTTTTTTACAGAGCATGACGTGACCTTTGGCAACGAGAATATTCTGCTGGCCAATCCTCTCACCCTTTTAATTCCTTGGCTGGCCATCTTTTTAGCTAGAGAGAAAAACTGGGCCTTTAATTCATTAAAATTTTTGTGGATACTGCACCTGGCCAGCGCCTTATTATTAATGGTCCTGAAATTCAGTTTACCTTCCTTTGATCAGGACAATTGGTTGGCCTTTTGTCTCATTTTGCCCGTTGTAACTGGTATGACGCTTAGTTTTTGGCGCATGCCCGGCGCCACTGTTAATGATCTTTAATTAAAAAAGAGGACTCCTTCCTGAATGGACCTCCCTTCATTCTGGCCGTATCCTACCTGGGCAGCGGAATTTTTATTCTTGCTCAACCGTTACACTACATCTGAATGACTTGAAATAATTTAAGGAGAGCGTCATGTCAAATCGTAGAAATTTTTTAAAAGCAAGCGGCGTAGTCGTGGCCGGCAGCGTGCTATCACCCCATTTGATGGCGGCCAATGCCGAACCATCCACCAATATGAGTGGTCAGGTGACCGAACACAAATTACCTCCATTACCGTACGCCTATGATGCCCTGGAACCGTACATCAACCGCCGCATCATGGAATTACATCACGACAAGCACCATGCCGGATATGTTAAAGGCTTGAACAAAGCAGAAAAAGAACTGGCCAAAGCCAGAGCAGCCGGCGATTATGGTTTAATTCAGTATTGGTCGCGCAAAGCAGCCTTTAATGGAGGGGGACACTTTTTACACTCCATGTTCTGGAAGGTAATGGCGCCCGCTAGCAAAGGCGGGGGAGGCAAGCCCAAAGGAGAATTATTAAAAATGATCCAACGGGATTTCGGAAGTTTTGAGGCTTTCCAGGCCCAGTTTTCGGCAGCAGCCAAAGCTGTGGAAGGCAGCGGTTGGGGATTGCTGCACTATCGCCCACAAGACGATCGATTAATTGTATTGCAGGCCGAAAACCAGCAAAAACTTTCGCCCTGGGGCTCCACACCCGTACTGGGCATTGATGTCTGGGAACACGCCTATTATCTTCAATACGAAAATAAACGAGCTGCTTACATTAAAGCCTGGTGGAATATTGTCAATTGGGAGCAGGTCTGGCAAAATATTTTAGCGCTGCGGAAATAATTGACCTGTACAGGGCGTTACACTATGTAAACATGCCCTTCCCTAAAACCCAAAAGCTGGCCAGCAATGGTCGGCTTTTTTTATTTTTGCTATCATAAGACACGATTTAGCTCGAAAAAACTTCTTTAAGCGTTAAGTTGTTGAAAGATTCAATGGTACCGCCTGGCACCATGAGCGTTTCCATCTATTGGAAGCGCCGTTACGCCGGCGCCGTTTTTGCCTTGTACGCTCTGCGGGAAAGTGGCCGAAGCATAGGATTCTGACTCAACAGATATTGGCAAATCATTCTTAAACCATTTAAATAGCCCGAAAGCAGCGCAAAAATTTTACGCCACGTAGACCTGCTTCCTATTCTCCATTTTTAAATGGAAAGGTGTTCATAATCGATTTCTGAAATCTTCTGTCGAGCATATTCCAGACTTTGCGGCGTGTCAATATCGATCCACCATTCTTCAGGCTCCATAAACACAGCGGCCATATCCTTTCTGGCAATCAGCTTTTGTACCGCTGCGCTGATTGACTCTTTGCCCTGCTTCAATTGTTCGCGTATGGCCTGATAAAAATTGGGTTTTAATTTGAAAATACCGCAATCAATACCATTGTAATTGTCAAGCTCTTTGCCAATGTCCAGAATCACTTGCTGGTTTAACTGTACCTTGGTCGCGTCATCGATATCAAATATGCGTTGCACGTCGGGATCGACCAGTAAAAGATTGCGCGAGTCGTCGGCCTTAATGATTCTCTGCAAAGCGCTCGGGCTAACAATATGATCGCTCATGGAGAGAATGAAAGGCTCCTCGCCAATCAGGCTCTGGGAAGTGAGAACCGAAATCGCATTTCCCCGCTGCCACTCTTCATTGTAAACCGTTTGAATATCCAATCCAAAATAATCATTTTCTATCAGAAAATCCTGCAAAATCTGCGCCTGATAACCTACCACAATCACAAACTGAGTTGCACCTGCTGCGCTCAAATTTCGCAAAATGTACTGCAGAATCGTTTTCTCACCTATTTCAATTAACGTCTTGGGACGATGATTCATTAACCGACTGCCGCGTCCCGCAGCAACAATAACCGCTTTCATCTATTGCATTTCCTTTCCTATTCGTTCTTAATTAAATTCGGCTCCCGAGTAGAAAAGCACTATCCGTCGCCACGTCCTTTACCATTTCTGATACTAAACGCCCAACGTTTTTTAGCTCTCAATCCCTTATCCATTGCAATCATTTCCCCCTTTAACGCGTTTACCCTTCCCTGCCTCGAACAATTCGTAATTTTTAAATACGATTGCGTCTTCCGCCGTTACGGCACATTTTCATGGCCGCCTTCGTAATACAATTCTTCCATCTTTTTCACAAAGCGTTCCGTAGCTTTACCGTCCAATTTGTAAAATAGTTCATTGCGATAGACCTCTGCTTTCTCCTTCATCTCATCCGTGGGATTCAGGGCCCGTTCAATAGCCTGATGGATTTGTTTCCCATTTTGAATATGGACAAAAGCGCCTTTTAGAAACTCACGATTGTCGATTTCCAGCAACGGTTCGCCGTCAGAGTGTTTTAAATCGTCACAGGGCAAATCGTAAACAATGCCAAACTTACCAAGCGCCAGAAAATCGAATACCGTGCTGGAAGCCTCGCTAATGATCGTATCGGCCACAGCATAAAACGGAACGATATTGTAAGCTTCAAAGGGTAATAAAACGGCATGTTTGTATTTTTTAACGCGCCTTTCAAAAATACGGTGCTGACGATGCGGAGCATACTTCCCCATCCAGCTGTAAGGGTGAAGTTTAATGATCAGATTAAAATCCTTTGTCTGTTCAAAAATATCGTCCTTAATATCGTACAGGGATGTCGGTTTGTACGTGGGGGCGTAAAGCACCGTTTTTTTCTGCGGATCCAGTCCCCAACGACGCAAAATGCTCTCCCGATCGTTAAAGCGTCCCTGAAAATAGAAATCCAGTTTGGGTAGCCCAATCAGATGCACTTCGTTTTTGCCCAGGGCCGGCGAACTGAGCAATGATTTTACGCGATGTGGACCTTCCACAAAAATCTGGTAACGATGATCTGGAAATTTTGCCAGATTGCGGTAGAGAATATTCTTAATGCCAGTGCCATGATTCAGAAAACAAAGTAAAGTTTTACCATATTCGTGCGCATCACGCAGGGTATCGCCCGTAATGACGATGTCAAAGCCCTCCTTTTGCGTTGTAAACCGGTAACCCAGTTTCTTCCATTCTTCAATAATCGGTTGCTGATAGGGAACGTCAAACACAAAAAAATAACGTTTTTTTTCGGCATCCAGCGAAAAATAAACATCGTACTTCGGATCGTCCATAAGATATTCAATCACCGGATCAAAAGCAGCCTTGTGATAGGCATAGCCAATTCTGAACAACAATTTAATCTTTTCCGCCATTCAAATCCCTTTGTTTATCTTTGATTAAAAAAGCGTTAGAAATTATCAGTATTTTTAGTAGAATTCAAATAAATATCGAATCTAACCGAATGGCCCACTACCATAGCGCTCTGCACCATCATTGAACTCAATTGGCTACAACCGTTTTTTGGTGCCAGGGAATCCGCAAGCTACTCTACTTTTTAATGGACTGAAAACATAGGAAAAATCGGACAGCAGGCAGGCTTCGATTTTTATGTTGCCAAAATCGCATTAATACTTTATGTTTTAAGTTTGAACGCAAAATCTGTGGGACTGGCGCGCCACACAACAAATTTGAAAAACGAGGAGAACAAACCGATGACTCATTCGGATAAGCATTCCAGACAATTTTCGGCAAAGGATTGGCAAAAATTGATCGACGAAAAGCGCAGTCAATCAATGCGCGTTGAAACGTTTTTCGAGTGGGCCCACCCTGCAAAAAATGAGGTGTGGCTGGATCTCGGCGCCGGGCCAGGCTACTTTACTCTACCGCTGGCCGCCAGAGTGCAAACGGTTTTTGCCGTCGACATCAGCGATGAGATGCTAACCATCTGTCGTCAACGGGCGCAGGAAGCCAGGCTGACCAATATCGACTTTATCAAAATCGAACAGTCACCTTTGCCGCTGGCCACCGGCCAGGTTGACAAAATATTACTCAGTAATGTCGTTCATGAGCTGGACAATCCACAGGCCTATTTGAAAGAGTTGCTGCGCATCCTCAAACAAGATGGTTCGGTTTTTGTCATCGATTGGCGCGCTCAGGAGATGGAAATGGGACCGCCCTTTCACCACCGCCTGACGCAAGATCAGGTTAAAACGATGTTTGAGCAGGCTGGTTTTAAATTCGAAAATGAATGGGACTTGTTTGAATTCCACTATTTGCTGGTTTTTAGCAAAGCGCAGGCTAAGCAAGCCGACCAATAGAGTCAGCCGCCATTTTTACCTTGTAGATTTTCAAAGGAATAGAACAGCCATGTACTGGGTTTAAATAGAGAGGAATCGGTTTGGACAAGTTTTTGTACCCAGAAACAAAATGCCAGAAAGGATTAACCCTGTCTAATAGCCATCATCATTAAAGCAGGAGGAAAGATTCATGAAAATCAAAGCAATGCAAAACGGCCCCTATCTTATCGACAGTGCTGAAGCCACACTAAAAAAAGGCGACTCTGAGGAAAAAGTCAACGCTAAAACGGTCGCCCTCTGTCGTTGCGGACATTCGGCCAATAAGCCCTTTTGCGATGGCTCGCACAAAAAGGCTGGTTTCCAGGCCGAAGCCTGTGAATTGAAAATCATTTAATTACTTTCTTTAAAAGGTCTGGTATTTCAGCATGGAGAAAATTTCCTCCATGGGCCTTCCGCTTTCAGCAAAGCAGGACAGAAAAAGACGTTTGAAAACGCTACTCGCTTTCAGCGTAAGGGAAACCGAATACCGGTCAGCACAGACTCTCATGTCTCAAACATAATTTATCCTTTAAAAGTAATCCCTAATATGAAATTTTCTAAACAAGCTTAATACCGTTCGCTTTGCTGGATTAAACCTGACTTTTTGGTAATGATTTCCTGCCAGTTTGGATTTTGTAACTCTTTGCGATAGGTGGAATGAATCAGTTCGTACTCTCCAAAACCGCGTTGATCGGCAAAGATGAATTCTGCGCCACCTTCCAGGTTGTGGTAATACCAGATCACATAAGGCAGCACATCCATGGAGCTGGGATGGCGTTCGATCTCGTCCGGTTCACCGTAGATTAACAGCACCCGGCCCCGATCCGTTTGCCAACCCTCTTTGCCCATGGCTTTAAATCGTTCGTTGGCTTCTTCGGCGCGTCGCAGGTAATTAATACGAAACGTTCCGTAAGGCGTATTATTCAACTGATCACGACGGTACCAGAATTGCGTCAGAAATTTGCGCATGGCATTGGCGTCGGCCAGATTCTTAAACATCTTCTCTTCCTGGCGCGTGGCAATGTAGCGCGCCATGTCAAATTCCTTTTTTAACTGATCCTCGGTCATCAGAACCAGCGCCTCGTCTATTTCCGGAGACTGTCCGGCATATTGTGTCTCTGTTTTCTGCTTCTTGCCTTTGTACACATAAAAGGCTTTTTTAGCGGTGGCAATCTGACCGCTTTTTAAATCCTGTACTTCGATGTGTAAAATGTAATTGCTTTGCTTCAGGGCCATCACATTAAAACCGCCAATTTCCACCAGATTGGTGCCCAATATTTTTTTCTCTACTGGTGTTCTCGTTTTGACTGTGTCTCCCTGCTTGTCGGTTACAAAATAGTAGAAACGGTAATGATTTTCAGACGCCGGGTCGTAAGACAGATTGTTGAGCTCCACATAAAAATAGAGCATGGGTTGAAGAACATCAAAAACGGGTCGCGGATTGGGAACTACGCGCAGGCCATTCTTGTAAAAACGGTCGTTTTCCTGGCCCTTTTTCAGATCCATGCAAAATTCCAGATCAGACAGGTAGAGATGGTCTTCATTCTGGATGGTATTTAAATCAAACACGTACTCCCCGCTGCGATTGGAGATGTTGTCAACCACTCTGATTTTGGCTTTGTAATTACCATAGGGCAGCGTAAGCGGAAAAATATCCACAAACTGATTAAAGCGGTTTAAGCGGCTGGTATCCTTTGTGGTATTTTTAAAGTTGTGGGCAAAGCGATCCAGCAGATTACCATTCTGATCAAAAATCTCCAGGTGGTTGGTAAAATTAGCCTGCAGGCTGCTGTCCTGTTGGGGGGTGTAGGACAGATTGCCTTGAAAAACAGAAACGTACACTTCGACAAACGCGCTGCTGTCGCTTTGATGGAAAGAAGCATAATCCACATTAATGGGCACAAAGTTCATTTGAGCCAAGAGCAATAGAGGTAAAATGACGAATGCCAATGTGGATATGGTTTTAAACTTCATGATTACACCTTTTAATTAAATTTTACTGATACTATTTTAGATACACCTTCTTCTTCCATGGTTACTCCGTAAAGCGTTTCGGCGGCTTCCATGGTTCGTTTATTGTGCGTAACCACAATAAATTGTGTGTTTTGCGAAAATTGTTTAAGCGCCTCGGTAAAACGGCCAATATTAATGTCGTCCAGGGGCGCATCCACCTCGTCTAAAATACAAAAGGGGCTGGGCTTAACTAAATAGATGGCAAATAACAGAGAGATGGCCGTCAATGTCTTTTCTCCGGAAGAGAGCAAGGTCAGTGTCTGTAAACGGTTGCCTTTGGTGCGGATTTTAAAAATGATGTCGGCCTCCAGCACATCGGCGCCTTCTTCCAGCTCAATGGTACCTTCGCCATTCTCGAAAAACGATTTAAAAACGGTTTCGAAATTGCTCTTAATTTGATTGAAGGTTTCTATGAATTGTTTACGCGCTGTCTTGTTAATTTTGTCGATGGTTTCGATCAACGATTTTTCTGCCTGTAGCAAGTCATCGCGTTGTCCGGTCAAAAAGTCGAGTCGCTCTTTTTCCTCTTCGTATTCCTGAACGGCCAGGGGATTGACCGGCCCCATATTTTTTATGCGTAAACGCAGGGTCTCAATGCGTTGCTCGGCCTCCTCCTCATTAAAATCCTGAAAAGGAATGCCCACCTCAACGTCCTCGGAATACTCCTTCAGAGCGTATTCTCTTATGTTCTCCGCTTTATACTCATTTTCCTGTATCTTTAGTTCCAATTGTTTGCTTTTTTCGACCGTAGAATCGTGTTGCCGCCGGTACTGGCGGGTTTGCTCTTCCAGATCGATGATTTTGGCTTTTAATTCCTGATATTGTTGTTCAACGATCTGTTTTTTGTCTTCTAATTGATCTTTCTGTTCCCACAGGAATTCGCGTGTCTTTTTGCGTTGTTCCGTATCCACATCAATTTGAGTCAGCGTTTCATTAATTTGCTTGATTTCATGGCCTTTTCGTTCAATCTCTGCTCTTAAGTCAGCAATGGAGCGCTCGGTGCGCTGAATGTCCGAAAGGCGGTTCTGATATTGATTGCGCAGATTATTGCTCTGTAAACGCGCTTTTTGTACTTCTTCTAACAGGTACTCCATGGCCTGGCTTTTTTGCTCATATTCTGAGGTGCGTCGGATGGTTTCGGCTTCCAGTTCATTTAATTCCTGTTGCAATTCTTCCAGGATAGCTTCATTGCGCTCGATCTCTTTCTGTAAATCGAAATTTTCTTTTCTTAAGCGATCGATCCGTTGCTGAGCATTGGCCATCTCCTGAGTTAATTTCTGCACTTCGTACTGCAATTGGTTCTCTTTTTTGTCCAGTTCAATCTTTTCGCTCTGTAGTTGTTGCAAAGATTGCCTCTTGCTTTCAATGTCAGCCTTCAAGCGCTGAATTTGTTGCTCGGTGTCTTGATGAGTTTGCTGCACCTTTTGCGCTTCTGCTTCCAGCTCGTGAAGCTGTTTCTCCAATTTTTTTAATTGGTCCTTACGGCCAACCATGGAAACCGCTTTTTTGGTTACTTCGCCGCTGGAGATTTCCCGATTGAAGTTAACTAATTCGCCCGTTTCTGTGATGAAGCGGAACTGCGGATATTGCTGCGCCAACTCCAGAGCCTGATCCAGTGTTTGCGTCACAATGACATCGCCTAACAGCAGATGAACCAGGCCTTCGTATTGATCGTCGTAACGGATTTTGTCTTTCAAAAAGGAAAGCGATGATGGCCGGGGATTAGAAGATGAGAGCTCTGGAATGCGTTCCAGAGGGATGAGCGTAATGCGTCCCTTCTTTTCTTGTTTAACGTGCTCGATGATGTTGCGCGCCGCTTTAACTGTGTCGACCAGTACGTAGTTTAAAGCCTCTCCCAGCAAAATTTCCAGCAAGGGCGTCAATGTTTCATCTGCTGAAATAATGTCGGAAAGGGTTCCCTGCACCCCGCGAAAATTCTGGCGGTTGGTCATTACGTATTTGGTGCTCTGCCAGAAGCCTTCGTAACTGGTGACGATCTGCTCAAAAAAGTTCTTCCGTGAACGTACCTCTTCCAGGTTGCCCATAATCTGGCGCATTTGTTGATCCAGCTGATCCCGCTTTTCACTTAAGGTTGCAACCTGGGCTTCCAGTTGTTCAATGTTTTTTTTCAGATTGTTTTCCTGTTTCAGGAATTCATTCTGTTTCAATTTCAGACGCGCAATTTCGGTCTCCAGATGCTGAATCTCCTGTTGCCAGGCTGTGGTTTTCTCTTCCGTTTCGCTTAGTTGTTCTTTTTGAAAGCGAAATCGATAAGCGCGCTGCGCCTGTTGATCTTTAAAATCAGAAACGTACTGAAATTTTTGGCGAAACTGCTGATTGAGCTGGTCGATCTCCTGTTTCTCTTTTTGCAGAATATCCAGATCGCTCTGACGTTGGGCCTCAATCTCTGCCAGTTTTTCCTCCGCCGCTTCCTTTTTTAAATTGATCTCGTCAATTTCACTTTGATAAGTTTTCAGATTTTCCTGTAGCAAAGTGATTTTTTGTTCGGCCTGCTCAATATCTTCGATGTAACGGGCCTTGTTCTGCATTAATTGTTCCTGGCGCGTTTCAGCTACGGCCTGTTCCTGGTTCAGTTGAGCCAGTTGTTGGTTTAATTCACTAATCTGTACATTGTACTGTTGAATCTCCTGTTCCAGCTTTATTTGTTCCCGTTTGTAATCTTCCAGCAGAGCCTCGTCCATGGTAATCTGGTGGTGGCTCTCTTCTTTGATTTTACTGACTTCCTGCAACTGTTGCTTTAAGGGACGGATTTCATCCAACAGGGCATGAAAGCGATGGCGACAAAGTTCTACATCCAATTTCTTCAACTCTTCGCTGTAGGTTAAATAGCGTCTGGCTTTGCCCACCTGTCGGGATAAGGAATGGACCTTTTTCTCAACTTCACTGATAATATCATTAATTCTGACCAGATCGGTACGCGTCTCTTCCAGTTTCCTGAGCGCCGATTTCCTGCGGATTTTGTATTTGACGATGCCGGCCGCTTCTTCCAGCAGCAGGCGCCGTTCGGCTTTGTTTTCACTTAAAATGGATTCTACCATTTTAAGTTCAATCACCGAATAGGAATTGGGGCCCAGACCGGTGTCCATGAACAAATTTAGCACGTCTTTTAAACGCACCACCGAATTGTTAATCAGATATTCGCTTTCTCCGGAACGGTAAAGACGACGCGTAATGACCACTTCATCAAATTCCGTGTTCAAAATCTTTTTGTTGTTCTGAATGGTCAGCGAAACCTCGGCCATGCCCATGGGTTTACGGTTGCGCGTGCCATTAAATATGACACTCTGCATTTTGTCGCTGCGCAAAACCGTGGTGCGTTGCTCGCCCAGCACCCAGCGTACGGCATCGACAATATTGGATTTCCCCGAGCCATTGGGCCCGATAATACAGGAAATGCCTTCATTAAAATCTAATTTAATTTTTTGGGCAAACGATTTGAAACCCAGAAGTTGCAATCTTGATAAGTACATCGTGCTCCTTAAAACAAACTTTGCGCATTGATCATCAGTTGTAAATAATCAACCCAATAATTAGGTGGATTAAAAAGAGCCCAAAAGATAAGAATTGGAATGAAATAACACAACATTAAAATTACAAACACTTTCGATGTTTTGGCAATAAACAGAATGTGGATACCATTGATGAGTCGGATTTGTACCCACAGGATGAAGATGGCAAAACCAATCCAGAGCCATTTAAGTGGATAGTGAAAAAGGAGGAAGTGATAACTGACCAGACTGACCGGAAAAAACCAGATGAGCGGTGCGCCGGCCCAGGAAATGGTAGCCAGGCCCTGACGAAAACGGATTTTCGCCCGATTAGCCCAGGCCAAAATTTTAAGAAGGAAAGCGCCGGCAAAAGGCACGATTGTAAACAGAACCAGAAAAAAGAGCGTGATCAGGATTTTATTTTGACTCAATTGTAAATAGTGTTCAAACACGCCTAATGGAATCAGAAAAATGGCCATGATCTCCTGGAGCCACAAGGATTTGTGGAAAAAATAGATTTGAGAGGCCAGAAATACAGAGGCAACCATGGAAATAATCAGGGCGATGGTAATGGAGTTGAACAGGGGGATGATGCGTCTTTCTCGCAAGTCCACAAAAAAACCATAGGAATGGCGCAAAGAGCGCCAGAAATTTTCACGCAGTCGGGGCGCCCGGCGATAGATGGCGAAAAACAGGATGACGCTAAAGGTCATTAACAAAGAAAAGAAGTTGGTGCGTGGTTTTTGATCCTGCAAATCCTGTAGTAGAGTGGCATCATCTGTTTGCCAGGGGTTGCCCAGTAATTTGACCCAACTTTTTGCTTCTCCGTGAACATTCAAAAAGCCATGCGGAACCATCCGACCCGGCTGGCCGTCGATTCCAAAATCATTGGGGTATTCGGTAAACCAGTCGTGCAAACATTCCACAAAACCGCCGTTGGGTTGAAAGTCTTTTAAAGCTTTAAAAATCTCATTTTTAATGAGCAGGCTGCGATTGATCTGGTGCGATTCATCGGCGTTATTTTTCTTTAACAGATCAGAAGTTAACAAACCAATTTTGCCAAACAGGGCAAAAGATGGCTGGTTTGCCTCTTCTTCCAGAAAGTGAACCGGTTGGTAGCGATCGTACAGGTAAAAATTGGAAACACTCTCCGGAGGAAAAGGAAAACCGGGAATGGGCGAAATATAGGTTAAGACGTGTAAATTTTCTTTTAGCTTACCATTTAAAATGAAAATAAATTTTTGGGCGCTGGGCAGGTGGAGCGGAATTTCCTGTCCTAAACCAATGGCTGCCAGTGAAGGATGGGACAAATAAAAGGGTCGGATTTGCTGACAAATATGTTTGCCGGCTTCCAATAAATAGTTTTCGGCAAAAAATTCTTTTGGAAAACGCCAGATTGGAAATTCAGCAAAAACCAGGATTCCCAAAGAATCACACAGACTCAACAGGGCCCGATCCGGTAAATAGTGCGATAAACGAATGGCATTAAACTGTAATTTTTTTACAAAACTCAACATCTCCGTTAAGGACTGCAAATAATGGCGTCCTTTAAAGATTTCCGGCGAAAGATGAAGCGTAATACCGCGCACCTGAAATGGCTGGTTGTTTAAATAAAATTTTTGTTTCTGGATTTTAAAGGTTCGGGCCCCAAATTTTTGCCTGAAGGTAAAAGACCGTTTACCCTGTTTGGTACTTACCTGGCCTTGCACGGAAAATGTTAACAACCGAGGTTCTTTGGTCGTCCAGAGATTGGAGGGAGCCAGAGGAACAGTGCCTTCTAACAAAAGCGTGGCAGTCCTGGTTTCCCGCGAAAAGCGCTGTTTTTTAAAAAAGGTTTGCTCGTCGGATAATCGTCTAAGCGACTCTTCAATTTTAAAGCTCTGGATGGGGCTGGAAGTTTCTATCTGGTATTGGTAATGCAAAAGAAATTGATTGTCCCGATCAAGTAAATTCAACTTTTTGAGAATGATGGTTGGCTTTTGTGTCACTTCCAGATAGACGGCTGCGCCCGGACCAAGAAAGTGCTCTTCAGAAAGGACATAAACGATATTGGGAAACCCGGCGTCTGCCGACTGTACGGGTTTGATTTTCAAGGTGATGTTTAGAACGGAATCCTGGTTAAAATATTCTTCGGGTATTTTTAAACGCCAGGGATTGAGGCTGTTAGGCGAAACGCCTAACAGGTGATTGTTAATGTAAAAGTAGCAGGCGCCGTGAATATTTTGAGAGACAAGGTTTAGCTCGGCCTGCGGGGATAAATTCTGTGGCAGATGGAAAGTGGTGGTAAAGATGAGCTGTTTGTTCGTTTTCAGTAATAAGGGTAGCTCAACCTGTCGTGGGCCGTTTTGACCAACCTGCAATTTCCAGTTTTTTAGAAGATGGCGTGTCATCGTTGAGGCCTCCGTGCCGGAGATGGCATTGATATCGGGCCAGGTGTAGTGTACCGGACTCTGGGCCAATAGCAATCCGATCAGCAACAAACTGAAAAGCAAGCTCTTAACATTCATTGACAAAAATCCTTTTTACATTAAAGCGATCAAATCCCGAACAGCCTGTTCAAAACCAATGGCCAGCGCCTTGCTGAAGAGGGGTTTGCCCACAATGATGTCTTCAATATTTTCCATTTTGGTGATGTCACGGATATTCTCGAAGCCAATGTGCCCGCTGATGTTTACGCCCATGCCCAGCTTGTTGGCTGCCACGGCCAGATTGTCCAGCTCTTGTAACAGGGCGATTTCCGCATCCATGTCTTCTGCGTGAGCCAGGCCGGAAGCATCCAGTTCAACATAATCGAATTCCAGTTTGCCGGCCAACTTGACCTGCTCGACGTTGGGTTCAATGAGAACCGAGCACAGAATGCCATTGGTTCGCAGTTCCACAATAAAATCCTGTAGCTGGGTGGGGTACATGTCCACGTTAAGGGGATGAGGAGTAATATCATTCAAATCGCCGGGGGCTACAAAAGTGATCATGTCCGGCTTAATGCGCAAAAGTTTACGAACATTTTCTTCGGTTAAATTACAGCGCACGTTAAGGTAGGTTTTAACGATGTGTTTCAACAGGACGATGTCGGTCTCTTTAACGGTCTTCTGGTCGTCGTGTAAATAGGCCACAATACTTTCGGCGCCTCCTAATTCGGCCAGAACCACGGCTTGAATGGGATCGGGGTATTTGTCTTTAAAGCTGTTGCGAACAAAAGCAATCGGATCTACCTCAACGGCTAATCGGTGCATGGTTAAACCTCCTGTGTGTAATTAGAACGATGACAGGTCTTCCCAGCGAATAATGCGCCAGATGCCGGTCGTATCATTTTGCGAAAGAATTTTTTTCTTAAAAACAAAAAGTGCTTCCCCCCGTATGGTTGGAATTTCACGTCCGCCATCGATCACTAAACTAAAAACTTTTTTAATTTCTTTCAATGTTCTTTCCTGATTTAGAAAGCGTCCGTAAACCGTTCCCTCCCAGGTCAGATTCAAGGTCTGAAAGTGACGAAACATGCCTACCGTGGTTTTAATGTCCACATCCCGGCCCCAGGTCAGGTCGGTAACCGGTTCTGTGGCAAAGTTTTTGGAAATGAACAGAAAACTGCTGTCTAAAAGATCGGCGTAAACCAGCGAATCCTTAAAGTTGTAAGCGTACTTAAAATTGATCAGCACCTCTTCCGGAGTTTTCTGATCCGTTACAATCAAACTGGAGCCTTCAAAAGATTGTTTTAAAGCCGGCGCGAAAGGGTTTTCGCAGGCATGAAAAAGAATCAGTACAAAAAAAGTGATGACTGAGATGATGGACCAGCGTTTCATTATTAAATGGCCTTTTTCCGGTAGTACAACTTAAGATTGGTCCAGGTTCCTTCGTAATTTTTATTCAGGGCGTTGTCCTGCCAGAAATAGATGTACCAGACCTCCGGAGGTGTAGTAGATCGAAATAAACGAAATTGCAGCAAGCCACTGTACGTTTTACTGGAATCCAGCGAAAAGGCGATCTTTAAATTGTATTTAATGCTACCCGTCTCCAGAGAATCGTTCACCGAAGTTGGTGTAATAGGATTTAAAGGAATTTCCTGTCCATCACCCAGGGAGAGGTCAATTTTTGGGTAGCCGCTTTTTTGGGATTGAACCAATTGGATAAAATAGTTCTCTTCGTCATTGAGCGTCCAGGGCTGTCGGGCGAACTCATTGGCAAAGTGCTGCTCGGGAATGAACAAAAAACCATGGGGTTGCCCCAACAAAATTTGGGGCACGAAACATTTCATGTATTCTGCCACATTTTTTTCCTGCAACGCCTTTTTGAGATTAACAAACACCAGCTCCGGCGTTACAGCCGGATCATACACACCGCTCTGGCCGGGACCGCTGCTGCCCGGTTTTTCAACCTGATTCTCGCGTGTGGTAAAGGGATTGGTGCAGCTCAACAAAACGAGACCTACCAGCCATATTGAATATTTAGTAAATATTTGTAACATCTAACTTTAACCTGATTCCAATTAATGGGAAAAATTAAGGATAAAATAGCCTAAAATCAAATGGATGTCCTGTAAAATAAATTTGTTAAATATTTTAAATCAAAATAAATTGAAACGGTCTGAATTCGGCGACTTTTAAAAAAGAGAAAAACGCTTCAGAAAAAAGTGGTAATTTGTACAGAATTACCAGCACTATTCGATTAGAGGAGGGATACCGTGGACGTTAAACAGCGCATTGAGGAGCTGCGTAAGCTCATCAATAAATATGATTATGAATATTACGTTCTGGCTCAGCCTTCCATCAGTGATTACGAATACGACCAGCTCATGAAAGAATTGGAGACTCTGGAGAAGAAACATCCGGAGCTCATCACGCCCGATTCGCCCACCCAAAGGGTCAGCGGCGAGCCCATTAAAGAATTTCCCACTGTTGCGCATCGTAAGCCCATGCTCTCGCTTTCCAATACGTACAGTGAAATGGAATTCCGTGAATTTAACCAGCGCGTACGCCAGGCCTTGCCCGGGGAAAAAGTGGAATATGTGGCCGAGCTAAAAATCGATGGCGTGGCTATCAGTCTGCTGTACGAAAACGGGCGGTTTGTGCGCGGAGTGACTCGCGGGGATGGTTTGCAGGGCGATGATATTACGCCCAATTTGCGTACGATTCGGGCCATTCCTCTGCGTGTGCGTACCCAGCAAAACGTGGCGGAGTCGTTTGAAGTCCGGGGTGAAATTTACATGTCCAAAGAGGCTTTTCAGCGTTTGAATGCCGAGCGTGAAGAGCAGGGGGAAGCCGTGTTCGCCAATCCGCGAAATGCTGCCGCCGGTTCGCTCAAGTTGCAGGACCCGAGGCTGGTTGCTAAACGCGGCTTGAGTCTGTTTGCCTATTACATCGATTCCGAAGTACCCGGCTTTGTCAAAGACACGCATTTCGAGAACTTAAAAATGCTGCAGGCTCTAGGCTTTCCGGTCAATCCCCATTTTCGTTTGTGCGCCACTCTGCAAGAGGTCTTCGATTTTTTTCAGGAATGGGAGAGCAAACGCCACAGTCTGCCTTACGAAATAGACGGCGTGGTGGTCAAGGTCAACCGTTTAGACCAGCAGGCCCGATTGGGCACCACGGCCAAGAGTCCGCGCTGGGCCATTGCCTACAAATTTAAAGCCGAGCAGGCCGAAACATTGCTGCAAAAGATCACCTGGCAGGTGGGACGCACCGGCATTGTAACGCCTGTGGCCGAGTTACAGCCGGTACAATTAGCTGGTACAACGGTTTCCCGCGCTACCCTGCACAACGTCGATGAAATCCGGCGTAAAGATATTCGTGAAGGAGACTGGGTCTTTATTGAAAAAGGGGGGGACATCATCCCCAAAGTGGTGGGCGTTGATCTTAAAAGACGGCCTGCCCATTCCGAACCACCGCGTATTCCTCAAACCTGTCCGGTGTGCGGCACGGAACTGGTGCAGTTAGAAGGAGAGGTAGCCATCCGTTGTCCCAATATCTCCTGCCCGGCGCAAATTAAGCGCAGCATCGAACATTTTGCCAGCCGCGGGGCCATGGACATCGAAGGCCTGGGGACGGCCCTGGTGGAAATGCTGGTGGATAAGGGCTTGGTCAAAGACATTGCCGATATTTACCAGCTCCAACAGGAAGAAGTGGCCAGTCTGGAACGCATGGGCCAGAAGAGCGCACAAAATCTGATGCAGGCCATTGAGAAAAGCAAACGCCAGCCACTGGATCGTTTAATCTTTGCACTGGGCATTCCTTACATCGGGGCCAATGCCGCTAAAATTCTGGCCCGGCATTTCAAATCGCTGCAAGCCTTGCAGCAGGCCAGTAAGGAAGAGCTGGAGCAAATCGATGGCGTTGGCCAAAAAATGGCCGAGAGCATTGTACGCTACTTTAAAAATGAACAAAATCAGCGGATATTGCAACGCCTGATCGAGGCCGGCGTGCATACGGAAATGGAAGCCGAAAAAGAGGAGGCAGAACAACTTTTAACAGGAAAAACATTTGTACTGACCGGAACCCTACCCCACCTAAAACGGGACGAAGCGAAAACGCTAATCGAAAAATACGGGGGAAAAGTCAGCTCGTCCGTGTCGCGTAAAACCGATTTTGTTCTGGCCGGCGAAGATCCGGGTTCCAAGTTCCGAAAAGCCCAGGAATTGGGTATTCCCATCATCGATGAGAACACTTTTTTAAAGATGATCGGCAAAGCCTAGTATTTGCTGCCGAAGCGCAGCTGGACCTGGCTGCAGTGCTCATAGGCGTTCGCGGCCTGTGGGAAAACGGTGCGGATATTTCCCGTCGTCATTGAAAGAAAAGCCTCGCCATTCCGACAGGTTGCGATGACACAGCAGATCGGATTTTCACCTTCCAGGCCTAACGTGCCGTTTTATAAAAATTTTGGAGTTCGAACTTCGAATTTTGCCTTGCAGGTGGCCTCTTGTTGGAAAATTAAAGGTTCCAGCTTTGTTTTCTTAAATCGTTCAACCAGGCGCTGGAAAACTTGATCCGGCCAGAATCAAATCGCCTGTTCGATGTTCCAGACAAAAGCGCGGACGCCTTCTTCTTCTGCCATTTCATTCACTTTTTTAACATGATCCAGAATGGGCTGTACAAGATTATCTTCAACAACCGTGAGAATAACCGCATTCAAAGAGGGCCAGATGTGCGTGCCATAGTGTGGATCGCCTGTTTCAGAACCTCTACCATGAACATTTAACCAGCGTGTAAAACCTTTTATGTTCAATCGTTCTAAAATCTCGTACACCTCGTCGCTAATGCTTTGATTGTAAACGATCATCACTGCCTTCATTTTGTACCTCTCTGTTTCTGAATTTAAACGGGCCATCCGCCAGATGACCCGTTTGTATTTTATTCCCACTCGGCTGCTTTGAATTTTGTCTCAAAAAGTGAATAGATAACCGGAACCAGCACGAGCGTTACAACCGTGGATATGCCCAGGCCAAAGATGATGGAAATCCCCAGAGGCTGCCACATCTCTGAGCCTTCTCCGCTGCTGATAGCCAGGGGCAACATGCCCAGGATGGTAGTAATGGCTGTCATCAGCACAGGGCGCAAGCGGTTGCCGCCGGCTGTTACAATGGCCTCGTGCAATTCATATTCCCGCGCGCGTAAAATATTGGTGTAGTCTACCAGCACAATGGCATTTTTGACCACAATGCCCATCAACATGATGATGGCCAGAAAAGCGATTGCCGACAGCGGCGTGCCGGTGAGGAACAGGCCCCAGGCCACACCAACCAGGGCAAAAGGTAAAGAAAACATGATGACAAACGGATCCAACAGGGATTCAAACTGCGAAGCCATAATCATGTAAACCAGAAAGATGCTGAGGATCAAAAACAGGCCCAGGTCGCTAAAAGATTCGCTCTGTTGTTCTACCTGACCTGAATATTCCAGCTCTACGCCTTCTGGAATTTTGAGTTGGGCTATTTTACTTTTCAGTTCGGCTGTGACATCGCCCAAAGCGCGGCCTGAAATATTGGCGCCAACGGTTACCACCCGTTCCTGGTTTTTGCGTTTGATCTCCGGCGGATAGAGTACTTCGCGAATGGTGGCAATGTCTTTTACCTTGACCATCTTGCCGGTCATGGTGGGTATGGAAATATTTTGCACGGCGGCTATGGATTTCCGAAATGCTGGCTTGTAGCGGATGAACACATCGTATTCTTCGCCTTCTTCCCGATATTTGGTGGCCACCATTCCATAGATGCAATGGCGGATGGCGTTGGCTACCATGGCTGTGTTCAAACCAAGGGGGGCCAGCTTCTCCCGATCCGGAACGATTTCCAGCTCAGGGCGCTCCCGCCCCCGATCCACGGCTACATCCACCGCGCCGGGAATGGATTTTAACAGGCCTTCCACCTGGCGGGCCAGAGCGGTGGTCTTTTGCAAATCATAGCCGATGATATCGACCTGCAGCTGTTTGCCTGTGGCGCCCATTAAAAAGGAGCCTGCTCCTGCGGCGCTGATGCTAAAATTGATAATTCCCGGAATTTGAGCAATGCGCTTGCGCAGCGAATCAGCTATTTCAAATGTGGTTCGTTTTCTGCTATTCCGGCTGCCAAAGCGTAAGCGCATCAGGAAAATATTGGACCCTTCTTTCTGGCCCATCATAATCGAAGAAAAGCCCTGGTCGTTTACACCGGCCTGAACGCTGTAATAGCGTAATTCCGGCGCTTCTTTTTTGACAATGTCTTCAATCATTCGGGCATATTCTCTGGTGCGTTCCAATTTTACGGCCGGCTGTAATTCCACATTTATTTGCAGCGATCCGTCATCGCTTTGAGGCATAAATTCTGTGCCCACAAATTTGAAGAGAAACATCGAAGCCGCAAAAATAATCAGGGCCAGGCCAACGACCGTTTTGCGGTGGATTAAGGCCCATTTCAGAACATTCTGATACCAGTTTTCCAGAGCCAGAAACCACTTTTCGCTCACCTGATAGACTTTGCCCAGCGTGCCTTTAAATTCCTTTTTACCAATCTGTCTTTTGAACAGTTTGGAAGACAACATGGGCACCAGCGAAAGCGCAGCAAACAGGGATGTTATGATCATTACAGTAACCAATAGACCCAGAATGTGAAAGAAAACGCCGGCAATGCCGGACAGAAAGGCCAGGGGCAGAAACACGGCCACAATCGACAGGGTGGAAGCGACCACTGCCAGTCCCACCTCATTGGAACCAAAAACGGCAGCCTCGCGGGGACGCGCACCCATTTCGATATGGCGCGTAATATTCTCTAAAATAACGATGGCATCATCAACCACCATGCCGACCGCAATGCTAAGGGACGAAAGCGTAATGATGTTGATGGTCTCTCCGGTCAGGAAAAGGTAGATGAAGGCCACTATCAAAGAAAAGGGGATGGTTAAAGCGACAACAATGGTACCTCGCCACTCTCTTAAAAAGACAAGGATGACTAAAATCACAAACAATCCGCCCAGTAGCACCGCCTCAGCCAGATTGCGAATGGAGTTGAGGATAAAATCAGAAGAATCGAGCACCATGTGTAGTTTTACATCGGCTGGCAGGCGTTTTTGCAAATCGGGTAGTTTGTGACGCACGCGGTTGGCCACAATCACGGTATTGGCGCCGGATTGTTTCATTACAATTAAAATCATGCCTTTACCGCCCAGAAGTCGCGTTTCGATGGTGCGCTCTTTCAGTGTGTCCTGAATGGTGGCTACCTCTCTAAGGTAAACCGGCCTTCCCATGCGGGAGGCAATTACCACATCGCCGATCTGTCTGGAATCAGAAAATTCGCCTGGGACACGCAGATTGTAATCCAGTCGCCCCATTTTAATGTCGCCCACAGGCATGGTCACATTTTCGGCAGCCAGCACTCCGGCGATCTGCTCAATAGACAGGTGGTAAGCCTCCAGACGCTGGGGATCGATCTCCAGGCGCACCTGACGAATGGGCCCGCCCATGACCATTACGGTGCCTACACCCGGCAGGCGTTTCAACGGATCGGCTATTTTTTTGTCGATCAACTTGTCCAGGCCATTGTAACTTTCATCGGCCGAAACCCCGTAAATCAGAACAGGGAACATGTTGCTGCCAAATTTAAACAGAATGGGCGTATCGGCATCTTCGGGCAACTCCCGTTTGGCCATTTCCAGTAAATTTCTGATGTCATTGGCCGCTTCGTCCAAATTGGTACCCCACTTGAACTTGCACTGAATCACTGAAACGTTGTCAATGGATGTGGAAGTGATTTCATCCAATTTATTGACTGTACTTAATGAGCCCTCGATTTTTTTGGTGACATTGGTTTCCACGTCCTTTGCGCTGGCTCCCGGGTATTGGGTGATGATGCTGATTACCGGATTTTCTATCTCCGGAAATAGATCGATGGGCAATTTGGCCAGCGAAACCAGACCTATGGCCAGGATTCCCAGAAACACCATTATGGTAGTTATCGGTCGATCAACAAAGAGTTTTGGAAGGTTCATGCTCATATCTCCTTACTGCTGTGTTCCGCTTGGTGCTGTGACTTTGACAGGCAGGCCATCTTTCAGCAGGTACTGACCTTCAATGACCAGGGCTTCTCCGGCCCGAAGACCGCTCTTAATTTCAAACAGATCATCAAAACGCTGGCCTAATTTCAGATCGCGGCGTCTGGCTACGTTATTTTCAACCACAAAGGCGTAGTAATGGCTGGTGCCAACCTGACGGATTAAAGCAGCGCGGGGCACTGCCAGAACCACCCGGGTTCCCAGATCAAGGCGCACGCTACAGAACATGCCTGGTCTTAACTGGCGTTGCGGATTGGCTACGCGGATTTCAGCTCCAAAAGTACGAGTCAAAGGATCGATGGCCGGATCAATTCGCGTAACCTTTCCCTTAAATATCTGCCCGGGAATGACATCGCTTTGAATGGTGGCCGCCTGTCCCAAAACAACGGAAGAAATGTCGCTTTCAGGGATATGAATCGAAATTTTAAGCAGATCAAATTGCATGACTGTTAAAATAGCGGGCGAGCCGGCTGCTCCGGGCATCAGTTGGAAAACTTCCCCTTCGTTAATCCATTTGGTAGTAACCATCCCATCAAAAGGCGCACGGATTTGCGTATTAGCCAGCGTAAGTTCATAACCAGCTTTGGCTGCCTGGTAGGCGCCCTTTATTTTGTCAAATTGACTGGGAGAAATGGAACCTTCTTCCAGCAAAGGTTGCATGCGTTCAAAATCCTGTTTGGCCAGTTCAAACTGTACCCTGGCCTGGGTCAATTGTGCATCATCCATCTGCACAAGAAGCTGACCTTTTTTCACGGCATCCCCTGGTTCTACGTAGATTTTTTTTACAATGCCGGGCATCTGCGCTCCCAGGTTGGTCTTTTGCCAGGGCTCAACGCTTCCGGTGAACTGCAACTCCCACTCCATGGTGTGTCGTTGAACGGTGGCCACCTCCACAGGAATTTCTTTTGTGCTTTGAAGCGCCTGTTTTTCTTTTGCGCAGGAGTTGAACAACAACGCGCCTGCGATAAACAGGAGAATTATGGGTAAAGCAAATCTATTTTTCATTTTAACCTCCAGATGTTTTTAAAAATTACCATTCCAAACAGATCGGTCGAGCCGACATCCCGAGCGTCCCACTGTAAGTAAGACCACGCAAAAAATTCCAGCGGCCGGGTAAAAAACGCCAGTTTAAAGGTCTGCATCCAGCCTGCCCACCAGTTGATCAAAATCTGCCGAGGCGACTAAAAAATCGTAAACGGCCTTGGCGTAATTAAAACGCGCCTGGGTTAAGGCTACTTCGGCGTCGTTCACTTCTAGCTGAGTACTCAATCCATTTTTGTAGCGGGAAAGGGCAATCTGGTACCCTTTTTGGGCCTGAGCAATGGATTTTTCCTGTACCTGGACGCGTTTTTTGGCCTGAGCCATTCGGTACAGAACGCTGCGCAATTGGGTTTTAATGGCTTCGGCTACACCGCTTTGCTGCTCCACAACCTGCCTGTGCGTCAGTTCAGCCTGCTGTACTCTGGCCACACGCGCCAACCCTTTGAATAACGGAATCTGCAATTGTAAACCGACCATGCTGGTTTTCACCCAAAAATAATCGGCAAATTTAAAATCATTGGCCTGAGTCTGGTACTGATAATTGCCAAAAGCCACCAGGCTGGGATAAAATTCCGCTTTAGCCAGCTCCACACTGGTTTTGGTTAGTTTGGTCTGTAAATAGAGTTTGCGTAGTGTGGCATTGTGGGCCAGGAGTTCAGTGAGCGCTTCTTGCAGAGTAGGGAGCGACAAATGCTCGTCATAACGCAGTTTGCCGCTCACCTGAATTTCCTGTTCCGCATTTAAACCCATGACTATTTTAAGACCGTCAAGGGCCAATTTGTAATTGTCTTCCGCCTGCATGACGTTAGGCCTGAGATTCTCGATCTGCACCTCTGCCTTGAGCAGATCGTAATCGGCTACCAGCCCCTGTGCGTGCATTTTACGCACATTTTCCAGATTATCTTCCGCATCTTTTAGACTCATGCGCATAAAGTCGCGTAGATCACGGGCTAGTAACACCCCGTAAAAAGCCTTTTTAACATTGGTCACGGTGTTAATTTTGCTCTCGCGGTACGATTCGCGGGAGAGTAACAGATTTTGTCTGGCCAGTTTTAATCCGCTGTAAATTTGCTTTAAAAAAATGGGTAACGTTGCAGAGATGGTTCCGGTGTAGGAATTGTTGTAGCCAATTTCCAGTATCGTTGGTCCTCCGCCGGGCGGGCCAAAGGGCGTGCCGGGAGGCAAAAAGATAACCGGTTTTTTAATATTGCGCGTGTATTGACCGCTGACATCCAGAGAAGGTAGTAAATTACCATAGCTCTCCCGCACCTGTTGGTGTGCCTTCTTCACTTCCAGCCCGGCCACCTTAATATCACGATTTTGTTGTAAAGCGATGGTGATGGCCTTGTCCAGGGTGAGCTGCAGGGGAGAACTTTCCTGCGAAAAACTCAATAGGGGCGTGAGGAAAAAGACCATGAGCAGAATCAATCGGTACCTCATCGTTTGGGCTCCTTTATCTGATTAATTTTATTAACGGTTAAGTACTTTTTGCTGATCATCTCAGCGTTTTGTCGGCTTTGAAATACCGTCAATGATGATTTGAGCGGTAAACAAAATCTCTTCTTCAATCAAGGAATAATCGATCTCAGAAGTAAAAATATTTTTATTTTTGTGAAATTCCCGAAATTTAACGGCCTCGGCATAGGTCAACAAACTCCTGGCTACCCTTCCGGCATCGACAGCCACGAAAACGCCCTGATCTATGCCTTGCTGAATGACCGCAGCCAGCAGCTCGATTTCCTTTTCAAGGCATTCATGATACATTTCGGAAATAATAGATGCCGCATCTAAAAAGGCCTGAATACTGATCTGGTGCAGATTCATCCGTTGCATGAACTCTTTGGATCGGAATTGCAAAAACCGTAAAATTTTCTCCTGAGGCGTTTTCAGCGCGCTTATTTCATTTTGTAAAGTATTTAAAAACTGTTCGCTTTCGTAGTGCACCACATCTTTAAGAATATCTTCCTTACTCTTGTAGTAATAGTAGAGTGAACCTTTTTTCATGCCCATGGCCTGAGCGATATCATCCATGGTGGTTTTAAAATAGCCGTAGCGGGCAAATATTTGTTGCGACACTTTTAAGATTTGAACTTTTTTGCTATCCCAATGCGATTGTTTTGCAGCCTGCATTTTTTACCTACCAATCTTATTTTCTAACATTTTATCAGAATAGTCGAATTTAATGACAACAACTGATTTTGTCAAACATTTTTTTTGAGAAACTCTCTCCCTGACTGAGTTAGTAGGAGATAGCCAGAATCGCGTTAACCTGTCTGTACATCCACAAAATAGACGCCGGTCATGCACGGTTTATGCGGACTGCTCAGGCACAGAAGAGGTGTAAGGAAATGAGAGGATAGCTCAAATGAGTCGCAGAGCACTTAAAAAAGCCACAAATCATACAGACTCTTTGAATTAGAATACTCCCTCATTATGCAGGAAACGGGCCAAGAAATGAAGGCTCGTTTTCAAAATTTCTATTCACACCCTTAAACGTCTGTCCTTTTGAAAGACACATAAAGAAACAATTGAATAAAGCTCCTTCAAGCACAAATACCCGTCCACTATTTTTCAATCAAGCCCGTGATATCCCTTTTCTTCTGTTCACACCTTTTGCCACCAGGCGCGAATTTTTTCTCCCACCTGTTCAAAAATAACGTACAGAATCGGCACAATAAGCAAGGTCAGCAAGGTGCTGGTTGTTAACCCACCGATTACTGCTCGGGCCAATGGCGACCAGTTTTCCGAGCCACTGCCCAATTCCAGGGCCAGAGGCACCATACCTAAAATAGTCGTTAACGCCGTCATCAGTACGGGACGCATGCGCACACGTCCCCCCTCCTCAACGGCCTGGTAAAGGTCTTTCCCCTGTGCCCGCAATTGATTGATGTAATCTACCAAAACAATACCATTGTTAACCACAATGCCCACCAACATGACAATGCCCACCAGAGCCATTACGCTTAAGGTGGTACCGGTAATGAACAGCGCCCATAAAACACCAATGACCGAAAGAGGCACGGTAAACATGATGATGAACGGGTCCATCAGCGACTCGAACTGAGATGCCATGATCATGTACACCAGTAAAATGGCCGCAAAAAAGGCAATGGTCAGGTAAAAAAACGATTCCTGTTGGTCTTCGGCTGTTCCTCCAATTACTACCTGAAATTCCCCAGGAATGTGCAACGTCTCAATAGCGGCTTTAATTTTGCGTACCGCAGAAGAGAGATCAATGCCAGAAAGGTCACAACCCACCGAAACGAACCGCTCCTGATTTTCACGATAGATCGTAGAAGGCGCGTCATCTTCCACAATGTGCGCCACCTGTTCCAGAGGAATCATCTTTCCGCTCAGTGTCGGAATCAGCAAATGCTTTAAGGCATCCCTGCTCTGCCTGTAAGGTTTATCTAACTGAACCACAATATCATATTCATCGCCGGCTTCACGGTAACGCGCAGCCACCTTCCCCTGAATGGCCGTCGAAATCATATCTGCAACCAGAAAGGGCGATAATTTCAAATCATTCAGCCGATCCACATCCGGCACAATGCGCAACTCCCGTCCGCCCTCTTTCATGTTGATGTCAATATCGACCAGCCCTTCAATTTGTTCCATCTTCTTTTTAAGACGTTTGGCATACTGCTTGGCCTGAGCCAGATCGTGCCCAAAAATCTTGACTTCCACGGCGCGCTCCGTGGAAATCATTCCCTGCTGAATAAACTGGTAGGTAATCCCAGGTATTTGATCCAGCCGTTTTCTAAAGGCATCTTCAATCTCCATTTGCGAACGCTTGCGCTCCTCCATGGGAGTCAACCGTACCCTGAAATTGATGGCCTCACTACCTGAACCTCCAAACAGCGCAAAAATCCCTTCACCGGCGCCAAAAATGGCCAGGACATCGCTGGCTTCAGGAAATTCATCTTTAACAATCTGCTCCAGTTGCAATACCGTTTTTCGCGTCTGATCCAAGGGAGTCCCTTTTTCTCGTTGGACGGTCAGAGCAATAAATCCCTGATCCGATTTAGGCAAAAATTCGCCCCCGATGAATAGAATCAACACCAATGATGCTAAAAACAGCAAGGTTGTACCCCCCAGCACAACCGTCTTATGGTGTAAAGACCAGTTCAGCACTTTGCCATACCGGATAGTCAGATTATCTAAAAACTTTCCCACGCGTTGCTTGAACCTGGCCAATCGCCCCCTGGACATTTCGGCTTCGGTTTTTAAAATTCTGGCGCTTAGCATGGGCACCAGCGTTAAAGCGATGACCAGTGAGGCAAATAGACTGAAGGTAATCGTAACCACCATGTCATTAAATAATTCCCCCGCAATGCCAGGCACAAACAACACCGGCAAAAAGACCCCGATTGTGGTTAGCGTAGAAGCGGTAATGGCCATTCCCACTTCCGAAGCGCCGGAATGGGCTGCCGTGGGCCGGTCATCGCCCAATTCGCGGTGGCGATAAATGTTCTCCAGAACCACAATTGAATTGTCCACCAACATACCTATGGCCAGCGCCAGCCCGGCCATGGAGATAATGTTAAGCGTCAATTGCGCCAGCATCATCACCGCAAAGGTGGCTACGACCGAAATAGGAATGGCCAATCCCATGATGATACTTCCACGTAAGTTACGTAAAAAGAAATAAATCACGGCAAAAGCAATAAAAAAGGCCAGAATAGCTGTGTTGCCTAAATTACCAACCGAGCGCAAAATGTACTCCGATTGGTCGTACACAATTTTCAATTCCACATCGCGGGGTAAGAGGTCTTTAATCTCTTTGATCGCCTTTTTAACATTGCGACAGGCTTGCACCGTATTGGCATCGGACTGTTTAAAAACGCGCATGTACACACCCTGATTGTAATTTACGCGTACATCGCTGCGTAATTCTTTGAATCCGTCTTCTACTTGCGCCACATCCTGCAGCAATAGGGGAATCCCCTTCTCGTACTTCAAAACCACTTTCTTGAGTTGCTCAATCGAACTAAATTCGCTGGCAATATGCAGATTAAAATTGGTCGTGCTGGTTTCGATACTTCCGGCCGGAAAAAGACCACCCGCCGCCCGAATGGCCCGCGTTACATCGACCGGCGACAAGGAATGGGCAGCCAATCGGACGGGATCCAGCTTAATATTGATTTGTCGCTGCAATCCACCTTGCGTTTCAACCGAGGCCACGCCTTCCACACGTTCCAACAACGGTTCAATCCGATCTTCGCCTAACTGTCGGAGCTCGGCCGGGCCCATGGTGGGCGAATTAATCAGAATAAAATTAATCGGCATCATGGAAGGATCAAAAGCAAAGGTCAACGGCTCGCTGGCTTCATCCGGTAAATAATCACGCACCAGATCAATCCGCTTGCGTACATCGTTTTCCGCCTGATCAATGTCGGTACCCCAGTCAAATTCGAGCAGGGTAATGCACACCCCCTGGCTCACCTGCGATGTCACCTTTTTTACATTTTTTGTTGCCGAAACCGCCTCTTCAATGGGACGGGCAACCAGATTTTCCATGTCTTCTGGCCCCACGCCAGAATATTGTGTAATAATGCCCACCACCGGAAAATCGATATCTGGAAACAAATCTATTTTTAACTGAGAAAATGAAAACAAGGCAAATCCCACAATGATCAAATAGATCATGCTCAAGGTGACGCGTTTACGAATAGAGAATTCAACTAACTTCATTTTTACCTCGCCCTAAATGTTGAAAAACTGTTTTTGCCTTCACACCGCAAAAGGCCCGAAGCGCCTATGACTTTCACCACCAATTTAGTAAGCCTCTACGACTTTCACCTTTTGGCCCTCTTTTAACAATCTCTGGCCTACTACAATTAGAGAATCGCCAAAACTCAACCCCTGAGTTATTTCCAGAAAATCGCCGCTGCTCAGCCCCTGTTCAATTTTGGTCAATTTGGCCCGCCCCTGATCGATGACAAAGGCAAAATACTGACGCCTGGCGCTGGGTTTCCCGCTTTCCGGATCCACTTGCACCCTGGTCTGGGAAATAACCGCGTTGTCCGGAATGACCACCACGTTTTCATGCACCGCAAGAATAATTTTGAACAAGCCATACAATCCTGACGTTAGTAGCTGCTCCTCATTGGGAATCTGAACCTCTACGGTAAAGGTACGGCTCATAGGATCGATGGCCGGGTCTATTTTTACAATACGACCGGAAAACTCACGACTACCTAAAGCCGGAAAACGGGCCAGTACGCTTTGCCCTTTTTGAATCTTTTGAAAATATTGGTCCGGCACGTAGAGTTTGGCTTTCATCAATTTGGGATTAATGATTTTTACCACCGGCTGGCCCACAGGAACCAGTTGTCCCACATCAAAAAAAATACTGCCTACTACGCCATCAAATGGGGCTTTAATCCGGCTGTTCTCAAACTGCTCGTTAGCCTGGGCCACAGCGGCTTGTGCCTGATCCAGAGCGGCCTGAACTTCCTGCATGTTCGTTTTCATTTTTTGCCATTGCTGCAAACTGATGGCTTTTTGTTCGTAAAGCCGCTGATACCGTTCAAAATCTTGTTTAACATTTTGATAACGCGCCCGGGCTGAACTGAGAGCGGCCTGGGCCTGCTTTTTAGCCTGTAACAACATACTATCATCCAATTTGACAATAACCTCTCCCGTCTTAACCGCACTGCCAACCGGCCTGACAATTTGTTTTAACTCTTCACTTACTTTACTAATCACTAAAGCATCGTTCAGCGCTTCAAGATTGCCGGTAATCTCCACCGTGGATTGAATTGAATTTGGTTTTAGAACTAAAACGTTGACCGGAATGGAGCGTTCTTCCTGCTGAACCTCCCCTTTCTGGCAGGCCATACCAAGTAGTAAGCTTAACAATAAAATAAACCGCAAAATGCGCATTGCTCTATCTCCTAAGTTTATTCTTTTTTACCTTTGTTTAGCCCATAAAGTATTGAGTTTGCCCAGCGCTTTAAGCAAATTGAGCTGTGAAACATTGTAATCAAAAACGCCTTTTCTGTAGCGGGCTTCTGCATTGGTAAATGCCGTCTGGGCATTTAATACTTCCACCTGTGTGCTCACGCCCTCCCGGTAGGTTAAATTTGCCAGGCGTAATGTCTCTCTGGCCTCCTGATAGGCGGCTTCCAAACTTTGCAAGTTTTGCCTGGCTTCCCAAAATCGGTCCAGGCTATTCCTGACATCCAGCAAAATGGCTCGCTTGAGCTGCTCTTGCTGCAATTCTATTTTTTTTGTTTGAATATAGGCCTGCTGAAGCTCCAGTACTCTCTTTGCCCCTTCAAACAATGGCCATTGTAAAGCCACCCCGGCAGATTTGGAACGCGTGTAATCTTTTGCTGTAACATGGACATCTTCCAGAAAAGCCTGATGTTGAAGATTGGCCGTCAAAACGACTTGCGGCACAAAACGGGATCCGGCAAGCCATTTTTGCTTTTGTTCAATTTGTTTCTGATGCTCCAATTGTTTGAGATCGGCCCGGTTAGACAAAGCCAGAGCCTGTAATTCCTCCACCGTCTTCTCTTTCAAATCTCCTAAAAAATCGCGAATCAGCAGACTGTCCAGAACAACAATGGAATCATCATCCGCCAGATTCAAAATAAATTTCAGATTCTCCTGACTCATTTTTAAAGCATTACGCGCCGAGGTTACCGAAGGAATGGTTTGGGAGAGGCGGGCTTTGGCCCTTAAATAGTCCAGCTCGGAAGCCGTTCCAGCCTGGTAAAATTTTTCCACCTGTTCAAAATTGGCCTGAGCCGCCTGCCTGGCCCGTTCGTTGACCTCTAAAAGGTCTCTGGACAGCATGATTTGATAATAACTCTCAATGGCCTGCAAAACCACGGCCTCTTCTTTCCCTTTCAACAATTGTAATAATGATTTTTGGGCATGACGCTGGATGCTGACATTGGCCAGCCTGGCGCCTCCTAAAAAAAGAGGATATTGCAACTGTAGAACATGAGAAAAATTGTATTTCGTTCCAATGCGGAAACGATTGCCCATGAAAACCAGTACAGGCAATTCCACATTATTAATTGCCTGAAAACTGTAGTTAATCGTTGGCAAAAAATCGCTAAACGCTTTGTAAACATTCACTTTCTGATTTTTCAAATCCTGTTTCAGAATTTTCAACTCCAGATTCTGCTTAATCCCTAATTCCAGCACCTGATCCCAGCTTAGGGTGATGATTTCCCCGGCCTTACCCGGAACGCTGATCATAGACAGCATTAAAAAAAATATTAATGTCCTCTTCATGTTTTACCTCCTGCCTTAACCGCTACATAGCCTGTTCATTAAACGCTTAAGGCTTTTAAATCACTGATTGAAAAAATCATCCACGTGAAAGTCGAACTCCCTCTCTACTCCATTTCAGATGCCCCTCCTCACTCGGTTGGTTTCCTATCCGCTCAAAACATTTATGAGAGGCTTCAACAAATTAAGTTTAAGTACCCGCCTTTGAGACATTTGTGTCAAGTATTTTTCAACTTTCAGGAACAACAAATAAATGTTTTTTCCAGAAGTCAAATAGGCGTTTTAAATTTCCCTCAGAAAAAGCCTGCTCATCCAGAAAGAAGAATCGGCGAATACTCAATTGGTTCAGTGTGCCTAAAATGGTCTGCATGAGCACTTCGAGGTCTTCATCTTCTGCAATGTAACCCTGCTGTTGACCTAAGATTAACCAATCGTTAAAATCTGCCAGCAAGGGTAACATTAAATTCAGCATTTCCTGTTTAACTCTTTCAGGAGTCGAAAACAGATGGATCATAGCATTAAATCGGAAATAGTGAGGATAATGCTCTACAAAATATTTGCGTCCTAAAAGCAAGCCCCACATTTTGTCCAGAAAATTTTCGTGGGGATCAATAAACATTTTCCGATGCTTAACAATCAGTTCATGGGCATAGCGTACCATTTCCAGAATCAATGTCTCTTTATCTTTAAAATAGTAATAGAGCGTCGGCTTTTGAACCCCCACGGCTTCGCAAATTTGGCGGATGGAAACGCGTTCGAAGCCATATTGGGCGAACAACTCAGCAGCAGCCTGAAATATGCGCCCTTTGGTGTCGGTTCCACGTTTAGACACAGATTCTCCTTTTAAACTTTTACTTTTATACCTACCGGTAGGTAAATATAAACACATTCTTCTCTCTCTGCAAATTTTTTTAATAATTTCGGAATACCTTACCTGACTCATCAAAGAATCTTTGTAATGCCTCTAAGAGGGTTTCAGGCTTTTAATTCATTATTTGCAAGAAATTTTTCTTATTCGGAATAAGGTAAAGGGGAATATGCGTACTCAGGGTAAAACTGAATTATTTTTTTTACAGCCCCAAAGTGCTAGGATTCTATTACAGCAAAAGAAAGATGCTCCACGGGAATTGTCTGGTCTTCTGTGGAGCATCCTTTGGCATTTTTACTAATGGAGTGAACTGAGTAGAACAGCGATTCTGTCCTGAATTAAATTCACCTTTGCCGTTGGGACAGAATAGTTATTAAACATCATTACAAAAAGGAGCGGATTTCCGCCATCAAGACCTGTGTAACCCGACAAAGCGCGCATGTGCCGAACATAGCCGGTTTTAGCAAAAACCCTGCCCTGAGCCGGAGTTCCAACCATCCTGTTCTTTAAGGTACCATCCACACCAGCAATGGGCAACGAGTCTAAAAAGTATTTAAAATAGGGATGGTGGTACATGTAACGCAGTAAGGTAGCCGTGGCTATGGGCGCCACAAAATTTTTCCGGGAAAGCCCGGATCCATCCACATTGAGAAAGTGTTCATTAGCTACCCCGATCGAATTTAAAAATTCCCGGACCACCTGCGCGCCCGCTTCAAACGAGCCTTCATTCTTAAATAATCCGCCTAAGGTTTTGAGCAATTGTTCCGCGTAAAAATTGTGACTGGGTTTGTTTACCACTTTTATCAGCTCCGAAAGCGGGGCCGACAGAAAGGTAAACAATGGTTTCAATGAGTCAGCAGGAAGTCTTTCTTTTGAGGAAAGCAGACAGGTCGGAGTGGAAATCGTAATCCCCTGATCTTTTAAAGTCTGCTGCAATACATCCAGAAAAAATTGTCCGGGATTTTCAACCGTAATCGACTCCCACACCGTGTCTGCGTCTCTGGAGAGCCTGCCTTCGACAACCATAATGTTTCGACCTTGCAGACGGGAAATGTTCAATTCTGAAACACCCGGAGAATCGACCGTGGTGGCTCTATTCAAAATTTCCATTTTTTCGTAAGCCGGCCACAGGGTTACATGTACCGGATTTCCAGCCAGCGAATCCGGACTGACAGCCACATCCACACAATTATCATTGAGAGCTAAAGCAGAAATCTTTGCCGAATACCAGAATGGTTCATCATCCCAGTTCCAGCCCTCGCCTAATTTAGGATCTTTAAAAAAATGTTCATCGCCAATCAGTCGACCTGCAATATTTTTAATTCCTTTGGCCTTCAGGGAATCGGCCCATTGTTTAAAAACGGCCAAGCGGTCTCCCTCGTAAAAGCGTCCGGAGAAAGACGGATCGCCTGAGCCTTTGATCACCAGATCGCCATGCAAGGTACTGTCCTCAATAGAGCCGGAATAGGCTACCGTAGTTTTAAACCGAAATTCAGGGCCTAATTTCACCAGAGCAGTAGCGGTGGTAAACAATTTCATGTTCGAAGCAGGAATCATCAATTTAAAAGCGTTTTGAGCGTATAGCACTTGATCATTCTTTAGTGAGGCCACATAGAGCCCGATATGAGCATTCTTAAGAGTGGGATCATCCAGCAAGTACTGGATTTGTTCTTTTAACTGTGGAATTTGTTTAGCGCGATGGGAACGCAGGACACTCGGGGTGCAATGAGTTAAGAAAAAAGTAAACCATAAAACAGAAAGGATCATCCATGTGCGCATTTACCATTCCTTTTCTTTTACGATTAAACGTGGTACAAAAAAAAGGCGAAAACCTGAGTTTTCGCCTTTTTTAAATGTCTGTTGTAAAGAAAATTACAGAGCTTCTTTCAAACCTTTGCCAGCGCGGAATACAGGAACCTTACGTGCCGGAATTTGGATTTCAGCACCGGTCTGTGGATTACGGCCTTTACGGGCAGCTCTTTCGGATACAGCAAAAGTACCGAAGCCGACTAAAGAAACAGCTTCCCCATTTGCTAAACTCTCTTTTACAGCATTAACAAATGCATTTACAGCATCCTCAGCCTGTCTTTTGGTCAGGTTAGCATCCTGTGCAATTTTGGTAACGAGTTCTTGTTTGTTCATATTCTTAGTCCTCCTACTAAATTAAAACTTGATACAGGTTCTCTTTAATTGTATGCTAATTTCCATAGATTATTCAATAAAATCAAGTCTTTTTTAATTTTTTCTCTTCACTTAATCCGGATTTTTAGCGGTTTTAGCCCTCATTTTTCAATGTCCACCATTAACATGCCCTGTTTGTTAACATGACTGGTTAGCTAATTTAATATTATTTTTAAAGAAATAGGAAATGAAATAATTTTAACCCGGTCCTCCACCTTAAAAAATAAACGGCTTCAAAGACTCTTCCACGTAATAAAAGCCTTTGTACTTTCTACCTCATGGACTCATTACCTTTTCCGGTTTTTTTAGAATACTTACCTCAAAAGAAATAATTCCGCCACAGCGGGATGCGAAAATTTTTAATCTGTTTGAGGAACTAAAAACGTTGAATGGTTAAATGGTTGATTTGTTAAATGGCCTGTCCGGCTGGATAGCCGTCCAGACGGGCCTGTCCCCAAAGATCGGTATTTGGAATGACGCTCTGCACGAAGCCTCACTGATTGTCATTTCGACCGATACGCGGAGCGAAAGCGACTTGTAGAGTGGAAGAATCTTATGGCCAGGTATCTTCCCCAAAGGTGTCATTCCAGCCGAGCACAAGCGAGAGCCGGAATCTCTTCAATCACGTAAGGGATTCTTCTCACAAGCATTCATCCCCATAATCCCCTCTTCCGAAAATCGGGATAGGGGGAAACAAAGCCCATGTAAGGGATTTTCAGATTGACATGTCGGCACAGGCCTTCAGCGCCTGGGCACAATTCGCCCTTTCACAAAATAATTCGTAATTCGTAATTTTAAATTTTTAATTAAAATTGCTCTTTTGCCTGTCCCCGAAAATCGGGATTCCAACCGGTGGCCAGACGGGCCTGCCCGGCAGCATGACGGGCGCCCTCTGCAGTTTTTTTTAAAAGGTTGCGGCTGTGCTGCCTTAGGTAGTTTGCTATTTTCCACGCTCAGCAAAGCCAAAAACACCTTTCTAAATCGTTAGCCCATAGGCAGCTCGATCGGGTTTAAACCCTCTTTCCTGCCCACTCCAGTTCTACTTTTTTGTGCCCCTGAATAAAATTGTAAATTTTTGAAATATTTATTAGATTTGCCATTTAATTATTCAAGAAAAACCAAGGGGTATTTTAAATATGGCTAAAAAACAAAAAATCGTCTCCAGGTCGCGTGTTGAAGAATTGATGTTGCAAAAAACGCAACGGAAGTTAGTTTATTCTCCGATCGAAAAAATTGGCACCATTGTGGTGGACAATTTCCCGGAATTAGGACGCTTCACCGCCCTGCGTTTTATCGAATGGGCCCAGAACAATGAAGGCTCTACCATTTCTTTGCCTACCGGCAAAACACCGGAACACTTCATCAAATGGGTTCAATATCTGCTGAATAACTGGAACAATAAAAACGTACAGAAAATCCTCGGCGATAATGGTCTCGATCCGGCTCATAAACCGGACATGCGCAGCTTCTATTTCATTCAGATCGACGAATTTTATCCCATCAATTCCACGCAACACAATAGCTTTTACTACTACGTTAATAAGTTTTACATTCGCGGTTTCGGCCTCGATCCGCAAAAGGCGCTGCTCATTAATCCCAATGCCATTGGCCTGAAAGCCCATGAAACACTGGACGAGATCTGGCCCAATCATATCGTGGATTTAAGTCTGCGATTCTCTTATCCCAAAGATGCCCTGCAGAAGAGGCAACAAGAAGTTTTGCGGGCCGTGGATCAATTTTGTACAGATTATGAATCGAAAATCCGAGAATTGGGCGGCATTGGTTTCTTTTTAGGCGGCATTGGCCCTGATGGGCACATCGGTTTTAATGTTCGGGGATCGAATCACTATTCCACCACGCGCCTGACCAGCACCAATTATGAAACCCAGGCTGCCGCAGCCTCGGATTTGGGAGGCATCGAAATTTCGCGCAACCGTCTGGTTATTACCATTGGCCTGCAAACCATTACCTACAATCCCAACACCACAGCCATCATCATTGCCGCCGGCGAAGCCAAAGCCAAAGTGGTTAAAGATGCCATTCAATCCGAAAAGTCCAATCTGGTACCGGCCTCTGCCCTGCACGATTTACCAAACGCCCGTTTCTATTTAACCAGAGGCGCGGCCAAATTACTGACCGAACGCCGGTACCTGGAGTTAAAAGAGGCTAAAGAAATAAACAAACAAAACATCTACCAGATCATTACCGACCTGGCTCTGGCCAAACAAAAAAAGTTACAGGATTTGAACAAACGCGATTTTCAGTCAATTCGGTCTTCCAAATTACTTCTGGAGCGCTTTGCAGAGCGGGCTCTTCAGTTCCCGGCCATGATCGAAGCAGATTACCGGAAATTTATTAATCAGGCTCTACAAATTCCAAAAAATCAGGTGATTTTACACACGGCACCCCATCATGACGACATCATGTTAGGCTACCTGCCCTATGTGGTGCGCCTGATGCGGGAATCGACCAATACGCACTACTTCAATTACCTGACCAGTGGATTCAACGCCGTCACCAATCGTTATATGCTTAATCTTTTAGAAACCACACAATCGTTCTTCCATCGGCCGGAATTTCAGGTATTGTTTCAGGAAAATTACTTCGACCCAGGCAATATGGAATTCCGCAACCGTGACGTTTTTCAATACCTCGATGGCCTGGCCGCCAACGATCAGGACGCCATGAACGAAGGAACTGCCCGCCGCCTTTTACGCGATCTGGTAGAAATTTTTGAAGAAGATTCTATCGATAATCTGAAAAACCGAATCAACGAACTGGCCAACTATTTCCGTACCCAGTACCCGGGTAAAAAGGATCTGTCCTATATTCAGCAACTGAAAGGCATGGTCAGAGAATGGGAAGCGGATATCCTGTGGGGCTATTTTGGCTTTACCTGTGAATCGGTCATTCACTCCAGGCTGGGATTTTACAAAGGGGATATCTTTACCGAAGAACCAACCATTGAACGTGACGTGACGCCGATTCTTGAAAATTTAAGAAGAATCAAACCGACCGTGGTGACGGTTGCCTTTGACCCTGAAGGAAGCGGGCCCGACACGCACTACAAGGTGTTGCAGGCGGTTTCGGAAGCTTTGAAAATGTACACCCAGGAAAGCGGCCGAACGGATATTAAAGTTTGGGGCTATCGCAACGTCTGGTACCGGTTCCACCCCAGCGAAGCCAATCTGTACGTACCTGTCACTCACAATACGCGGGCCATTTTAGATCACGCCTTTTTGAACGCCTTTGGCTCTCAAAAAGATGCCTCGTTCCCCAGCTACGAATACGACGGACCCTTTTCCGGACTGGCGCAAAAAATCCAGGTTGAACAATATCAGTACATGAAAACGTTGTTGGGGCGTGACTTCTTTTATCAAAACGAAGATTCACGCATCCGTTCCACACGCGGTTTTGTGTACCTGAAAATCATGACCCTCGACGAGTTCCATCAACACGCCAGAGAGTTAAGAAAGACCACTGAAAATATTTAAGGAGTTGATCATGAAATCGTACAGAAAAGAATTGTGGTTTAATACTCCGCAGCGCCGTGCTTACATTAATATCACACCACAGGTGGAAGCTTGTGTCAGAGAATCCGGTATTAAAGAAGGACTATGTCTGGTGAACGCCATGCACATCACGGCCAGCGTGTACATTAATGACGACGAATCGGGCCTGCTGCAGGATTACGACGACTGGTTGGAAAAACTGGCGCCACATGAACCGATTTCTCATTACCGGCATAACCGCACCGGCGAAGACAATGGCGACGCTCACCTGAAGCGACAGATCATGGGCCGGGAAGTCGTAGTCGCTATCACCGACGGAAAGCTCGACTTTGGCCCCTGGGAACAGATTTTTTATGGCGAATTTGACGGGCGTCGCCGCAAGCGCGTCCTGGTAAAGATAATTGGGGAGTAAACCTTACTCCCCAATGCAATCTAAGCCGTTTGCAGACGGAAGAGGAACGGCGTATTAATTAAACAGGTCTTCCAGTACCTCGCGCCCGGCATGCAAGGTGTTTTGTAAATCTTGGGCAGAATGGGCTGCTGAAATAAACATGGCTTCAAACTGAGAAGGGGCCAGGTAGATGCCTTTATCCAGCATCTGGCCAAAATAACGCGCAAACAGTTCCGTATCCGATTGTGTGGCCTCATCAAAATTAGAGACACCGCCTTCCTTGAAAAAGAGGCAGCCCATGGAATTTACGTGGTTCAGACTTAAGGGCAAATTTTTGTTTTGAATAAAGTGTTCCAGTTCTGAAAAGAACCAGTTGGCCTGTTTATTCAACGTTTCAAAGAATCCAGGTCTGGAAATAATTTCGAGGGTTTTCAACCCTGCGGCCATGGCCAACGGATTACCGGAGAGCGTACCCGCCTGATAAACTGGGCCGGCCGGCGAAACCATTTGCATGATTTCCTTTTTCCCGCCGTAAGCCGCGGCCGGTAAGCCCCCTCCGATGACCTTTCCTAAAGTTGTTAAATCGGGTTGCACATTGTACAAACTTTGCGCCCCTCCGGGATGGACGCGAAAACCGGTCATCACCTCATCAAAAATCAACAGGGCTCCATGCCGGGTGCACAGATCGCGTAATCCCTGTAAAAAGCCATCAGCCGGAGGAATAACGCCCATGTTTCCGGCAATGGGTTCAACAATCACAGCGGCAATCTGGTTTTTAAAGGCAGAGAACAATTGCTCCACCGAATCCAGATCGTTGAAGCGCGCCGTAAGGGTCTCCTGAGCCAGAGCCGCCGGTACACCGGGGCTATTGGGTTCGCCGAAGGTCAGGGCTCCGGAACCGGCCTTGATTAAAAAACTGTCGCCATGGCCATGGTAACAACCTTCAAATTTGATGATCTTGTCACGACCTGTAAAGCCCCGCGCCAGACGAATGGCGCTCATGGTCGCCTCGGTTCCGGAATTTACCATGCGTACCATTTCAACCGAGGGCACCATTTGTACAATCTTTTCAGCGATCAAAATCTCCAATTCGGTAGGGGCGCCAAAACTGGTTCCGGCCTCGGTCACGGCCTGCAGGTACTCCACCACTTCCGGATGGGCATGTCCCAGGATTAACGGCCCCCATGAACCTACGTAATCGATATATTCGTTTCCATCGACATCGTGTATTTTGCTGCCTTCCCCGGAAACGATAAACAATGGTTCCCGATGGACACTTTTAAAGGCCCGAACCGGTGAATTCACGCCGCCGGGCAAGTATTCCTGCGCTTTACGAAACAATTCTGAACTGCGTGTCATCGTCATTACTCCCAATTGGTTACTGTCCTTTAAAGTTCACTCAGCCATCTGGCGGCGTCTTTAGCGTGGTAGGTTAATATCAGATCGGCGCCGGCGCGTTTAATGGACGTCAAAATTTCCAGGGTAACACGTTGTTCATCGATCCAGCCCTGCTGAGCCGCTGCCTTTACCATAGAAAATTCGCCGCTTACGTTGTAAGCGGCCACCGGTAAATCGATACGATCGCGCACACGACGAATGATGTCCAGGTATGCCAGCGCAGGCTTAACCATGATGATGTCAGCCCCCTCATTGACGTCCAGATCAACCTCGTAAAGCGCTTCCCGACCATTAGCCGGATCCATCTGGTAGGTCCGCCGATCGCCAAACTGGGGAGCCGACTCAGCCGCATCACGAAACGGACCGTAAAAAGCGGAAGCGTATTTGGCAGCATAACTCATGATCGGAATTTTCTCAAAGCCGTTGTCATCCAGGGCCTGACGAATGGCGCCGACCATGCCATCCATCATTCCGGAAGGTGCCACCATGTCGGCTCCGGCTCTGGCATGGGTCAGAACCTGATTGCCAAGCATTTCCAGCGTGGCGTCGTTGTCCACATCTCCATCCACCACGGCGCCGCAATGGCCATGATCGGTGTATTCACAGAAACAAACGTCGGTAATCACGTACATTTCCGGTACAGCGTCCTTAATAGCCTTCACGGCGCGCTGAATGATTCCCTCGTCATTCATAGCATCACTGCCCACAGGATCTTTGTGTTCCGGAATGCCGAACAGAATAATGGCCGGAATGCCCAGCTTTTGCACCTCTTTTACTTCTTTTACCAGCAAGTCGATGGACCATTGAAAATTGCCCGGCATGGATTGGATGGGATTTTTAACGTTCTGACCTTCGGTAACAAACAGCGGGTAAATCAAATCATCAACCCGAAGATGCGTTTCCCGTACCATGCGGCGGATGTTTTCATTTCTTCTTAATCTTCTGGGACGATAGTATGGGGTAAACATACGCTCTCCTTATTTTTCTTTTAACATTTTTTCTGATGTTTCAAACGCGCTAAGAACGCTATCGCCAACACTGATTCCGCGCCGGAAGTTTCCGGCAAAAAAGAGGCCGGAAAATTGCGCTTCTGTTTCATCGAACAGTGCCTGAACGTTTTTGTATCCCAGGGTGTACTGAGGGATGGCCCGGGGCCAGCGGCCAATCCGGGTTAACACCGGCTGCCCTTTCAGGCCAAGTAAGGCATCCAGATCTTTTAGAACCATTTCTGTCAGTTCCTGGTCATCCTTCAAAGCGTTTTCCGGACTTCGCGTTCCTCCGACAAAGGTGGTAAGGGCCACCTTGCCTTGCGGAGCACGGCCGGGGAAAATGGTGGAACTGAAAATGGAACCAAGAATCTGCTTTTGTTCTCTGGCAGGCAGCAAAAAGCCAAACCCGTCCAGGGGATGAGTCACCGCATCACGCTCAAAGCCCATAAACACAACCGAAACCGGCGGGTACAGCACCTCTTCCAGCAACCGGGCCCGCTCTTTCAACACAGGTTTTAACATTTGGGCCTGGGCGTAAGTGGGCACCGAAATCACCACCTGATCAAAAACGTACTCTTTCTGAGCCGATGCTTCCTGAACGATCAGTTTAAACCCTTTTTCCTGAGGCACCACTTCCTGCACAGCACAATTCAAATGGATCGCCTCCCCCAATTGCCGGGCCAGTGCCTGAGGGAAAACCTGCATGCCGTCTAAAAAGGAAAACATTTTGGCCCGGTCTTTGGCGACCTCCTGACGCTTTTTACGCTCTTTTTTCCCTTTGATAGCGCCTTTAATAAACGAACCATATTTCTGTTCCAGGTTGTACAATTTCGGAAAACCGGCCGGAGCGCTTAATTGCTCAGGATCACCGGCATAAACGCCGGCCACAAAGGGATTAATGGCGTAATCCAGAAACTCTTCGCCCAGGCGGTATCGTACATAATCAGCCAGGGAGATATCGTCCGCCTGCACCTTTGGTAAAAACGGTTCTTTGAGAAGTTGCAACTTGGCCTTCCAGGAAAAAAGGTGCGTCTTTAGAAAAGCCGGAGGAGAAAGAGGCAAAACGTGCAGAGCGCCATCGCGCACCACATAACGATTATTGCTCAATTCGTTGGCATAAACTTTTTGCGAGGACAAACCGACCTGATCGATCAGATTGCGTAAAACTTCTGAAGTTTCCAGGGTACTGTTGGGCCCCAGGTCTATTAAAAATCCATCCTGTTTTTCGGTAATCATTGAGCCGCCGATGTAGTCATTTTTGTCAAAGACCTGCACGTCCAGTCCTTTTTGTTTTAAGAAATAAGCCGTTGTAAGTCCGGAAATGCCAGCGCCAATGATGGCAACACGCATGGTTTCTTCTCCTTTTTGCTTTTGACTCCTCTGCTCATCTTTTCCCTTCTTATTACCTTTTGGTAATTTATTGAGTGCTAAAACCCAATTTTTTCCAGTACAATTTGCTGTAAAGCCTTGATGAACAGGGGCTGAGTGTTTAAGGCTTCAATACGAACATACGATTCGATACCTTTTTGCAGGGCAAGGTCTTTGTACAACATACCGATTTCGAAAACGGTTTCTGAATTATCGGCCACAAATCCCAGGGGAAAGACAAAAAGGCGTTTTACGCCCTGCAGGGCCAGCTCTTCAATCTTATCTGATGTGGCAGGCGACAGCCAGCGAATGGGCCCTAACTTGCTTTGAAAAGCCAGATGGAATTTAAAGCGATCTTCCGGGAAATACTGGCAAATGCGCTTCACTGCCTTATTGATTTCTTCAAAATAGGGATCTCCGGCATGAATGCGTTTCATGGGAATGCTGTGTGCGCTAAATAGCAGATGGGTTTCCTCCTGTTCACCATTTTGTGAAAGATACTTACGCAGCTGTTCCAACATGCTCTCAATAAACAGAGGGTGATGCCCAAAGCGATCGACGATTACCACCCTGCTCTGATCCATGTTGTATTTTTTCATCAAACGTTTGGTCTCATTGATCAGAGAGCCGCTGGTCGTGGACGAGTAAAAAGGGTACATGCTCAGAATCACGATTTTATCGAACCCGCCCTGCAGCGCGGTTTGCCATGCCTCTTCCATAAAGGGATGCCAGTAGCGCATAGCCGGCAGCACTTCAAAGCGCGCCTGCTGTTCTTCGTTTAACAGCTGTTTTAAGGCGCGGGCCTGGGCCTGGGTAATTTCTAGCAAAGGCGTTTTTCCACCCAATTTTTTGTAAATTTCCGTGCTCTCCGGGGCACGTTTTTTTGCGAAAAAACGAACCAGCGGGATACGTAAAAAATTCGGTAAAGGGATATCAATAATATCCGGGTCCTTAAAAATTTCGAATAAGTACGGTTCTACTGCCTCCAGCGAATCCGGCCCGCCCATATTGGCTAAAAGAATGGCTATCTTCATAAACGTTTCATCCTTGATTAAACGGTTCGCGAGAACTGAGGCTTCCGGCCTTCCTGCTTCGCTAAATAGTAATCGAACTGCATGGCAATATTGCGAATTAACAGGCGCCCCATGGTGGTAACCTGCAGGCGCTTTTCCTGTAATTCGATTAAGCCATCTTCCTGCATGGGAATTAAACGCTGCAACGCATCGGCAAAATAGTCATCAAAATCGATATCGTATTTTTGTTCTATTTTCTCTTTTTGCAGGCGAAAATTGCACATCAGCTCTGTAATGACTTCCCTTCTTAACCGGTCGTCTTCGGTCAATTCCACGCCTTTGTAAACAGGTAAACGTCCCTCATCCAGACTGTTGTAGTAGGGCTCCAGCTTTTTGACATTCTGAACATACAGATCGCTGAGCATGCTAATGCTGGTAATGCCGATGGCAAACAGATTTAATCCGGCGTGGGTGGAATAGCCCTGAAAATTACGATAGAGGGTGCCCTCGTTCATGGCCAGAGTTAGCTCATCGTCCGGTTTGGCAAAATGATCCATGCCAATGTACACGTAACCGGATGAAGTTAATTTTTCGATGCTGAGTTTGAGTAATTCCAGTTTTTCCTGTGGTTTGGGTAGCCATTCGTCTTTAATTAACCGCTGATGCTTGATCATGGAGGGCAAATGGGCGTAATTAAACACAGCCAGGCGATCGGGGTCGATATCCAGAATAATGTCCAGTGTCTTTTCAAACGAGGCCACATTCTGGAAAGGCAAGCCGTACATCAGGTCAATGTTGACGCTCTGAAAGCCAAGTTCACGCGCCCAGTCAACGGTTTGACGCGTAATGTCTTCGGGCTGAATGCGATTAACCGTTTTTTGCACCTGTGGATTAAAATCCTGCACGCCCATACTACAACGATTAAATCCAACCTCTTTCAGCGCCACCATATGATCTCTGGTCAATTCACGAGGATCGATTTCTACACTGATCTCTGCCCGCTTTTCAAATTCAAAAAAATGGTGAATGGCCTGCCCCAGACGGCGTATTTGCTCCGGGCTCAGATAGGTTGGCGTTCCGCCTCCCCAGTGCAATTGCATGACTTTGCGGTCGGCATGAATGAGCGGTCGCAGTAGTTCCATCTCTTTAATGAGATAATCGACATAGGTTTCAATCTTCTGTCGATTGTGGGTAACCATCATATTGCAGCCACAAAAGTAACACAGGGTATCGCAGAACGGCAGATGAAAGTACAGGGAAATCGGCTCACCGTGCCGCACCTGATCGTCGCGTTTGATGTGCTGAATGTAGGTCTCCTGTTCAAGGCCTTCCTGAAAATAGGGGGCTGTCGGGTAGCTGGTGTACCGCGGCCCCGGTTGATCATACTTCTTCAGAAGGCTGATATCGACGTTTATTTGATGTTTATTACGCATGGTGTGATTCCTGGAATGGTTGAAAGGTTAATTGGTTGAATGGTTCATTATGGTCTTTTCCAACCTTTGCTTTCATCTGGTGAACGGACTGCACTCTATTTTTCCTCACTTCCTTATTTCCTGACTGATCCGCCGAACTTCCTGCACCAGGTGTTCCACGTTTTCGATGGGTACGTCCGGGTGAATGCCGTGGCCTAAATTAAAAATATGCCCGCTATCTTTGCCGAAGATTTTGAGGATGCGTTCCACTTCCCGCGTGATGACGGACTTGCTGCCATAGAGCACTGTCGGATCTAGATTGCCCTGTAAGGCATATTCCGGATGCATTAAAATCTTGGCCTGCTCCAGGTCTGTTTGCCAGTCGACTCCCAGAGCCTGCGCCAGACTACCGGACAAATGGGCCAGGTGATCCATCCCCCCCAGACTGAACAGGATGACCGGCTTGCCCAGTTTTGTCAGATTCTGGCTGATCTTTTTAAGATAGTTGGCCGAAAATTCATCAAACAGATGCAGAGGCAAAATACTGCCCCAGGTATCAAAAATCTGAACGGCCTGGGCGCCGGCTTCCATTTGCATGGTCAGATAGCGCGTCACCGCCTCGCTCAGCTTTTCCAGAAGAGCGTGCAGCAGCTCCGGCTCGCGGTACATCAGCCCCTTAATGTATTTAAAATGTCTGGTTGTTTTCCCTTCGATCATGTACACCGCCAGAGTAAAGGGCGATCCGCTAAAACCGATGAGCGCTTTGTCGGGCTGCAACTCCTGTCGGATCATCTTCACGGCATCGGCTACATAGTGCAGGCCTTCTTCAATTCCATCAGGGAATAGCTGGTCAACCTGTTCTTTGCTGCGTACAGGGGGCAAAAGTTTGGGCCCGTGATCTGCTAAAAATTCCAGTTTCTGCCCCATGGCTTCCGGAATAACCAGAATGTCAGAAAAGAGAATGGCAGCGTCCAGATCAAACCGTTCGATGGGTTGCAACGTTACCCGGGCGGCCAGTTCCGGGGTTTTACAGACCGTTAAAAAATCGTATTTCTCACGAATAGCGCGATATTCTGGCAAATAGCGGCCGGCCTGACGCATGATCCAGATAGGCGTCCGTTCAACCGCTTTTTTGTGTATGGCTTTTAAAAACAGATTGTCTTCACTCATTTCCATTTCCCTTGTAATAATTAACAATGGCGTCCAACATCCCCCTGGAGGTACTAACAGTGGAGCGAATGTGTACTTTTAATCCGCGCATGTTGATCGCTCTGGCGGTTGTGGGCCCAATCGCCGCTAAATGCGTTTCACTCGTTTGCAACAAATTCAACCCTTCATCCCCTAAAATTTCCAGCAGAAAATTTACAGCCGACGGACTAAAAAAGGTGATGACATCGATGGCCTTATCGGCCAGCAGAGATCGGAATTGCTCCTTGTCAAAATCCGGATTGGGCACCGTTTTGTAAAAGGCAACTTTTTCAACTCGCGCGCCATGCAGTTTCAATCCAGTGGCCAACTCTTCACGTGCCAGATTAGAAGTGGGCAGCAGTATGCGCACTTCCCGTAAATCATGGGTGGAAAAGGCATCCAGCAATCCCCTGGCCGAAAAATCATCAGGCAGCAAATGGATGGCAATCCCCCGGGCTTCAAGAATTTGCGCCGTCCTTGTGCCTATGGCCGCCACTCGAACCTCCGGCAACTGCAAGCCTTTGTTCTTCAGTTGTTTCATGAAGAATTTAACCGCGTTTTCACTGGTAAAAATCAACCAGTCAAACTGATCCAGCTCTGAGAGTACGCGTTCCTGCTCCGCGGCATTCGAGTCGGCAGCGACCGTTGCAATGGCTGGAAACAGCAGGGCTTGAGCGCCTTCTTTTTCAATCACCTGAATGAATGTTCGTGCCTGTTGCGCCTGCCGTGTAACGACAATACGCTTATTTTTTAATCTCATTCTCACTTCTAAACGTTTGCAGGAGTTTTCTGGCGCCCTTTTGCAACAATTGTTCAGCCAATTGTACGCCAAGTTCTTGCGCCTGTTCCACTGGACCGGAAACGCGATCTCTGATCAAGCTTTTCCCATCCTCACTCCCCACAAAACCCAATAATGTCAATTGGCCATGGTTTACCTGTCCATACCCCCCTACCGGAAACTGGCAACCCGTATCCAGGGTCTTCAACAGACTTCGCTCGGCCAGAGCGCTAAAATAGGTGGGAGGATGATTCAATGCCTGCAACATGGTTTTTAAGTTTGCATCGCCTGTACGCATCTGGATGCCAATGGCGCCCTGTCCGATGGCCGGGATCATTTCTTCGCTTTGAAAAATGTGCATGTGCAAACCTTCAATGTTCAACCGTTTAATAGCAGCCAGAGCCATGATGATACCGTCTAAATTTTGTTTTTGCAACTTTTTTAAACGGGTATCAATGTTGCCCCGTAAATCTTCCATTTTAAGATCCGGGCGCATTTGCAATAACTGGCAGCGGCGTCGAATGCTGCCGGTGGCAATCCGGGCCCCAGGCGGCAACTGAGCCAGTGTCCGGCCATCGCGGGTGATCAATACATCTTCCACCGCACCGCGTTGCGGGATGGCCGCCAGTTCCAGGTCCGCAGACATATCCGAAGGTAAATCTTTTAAACTGTGCACAGCGACATCGATCTCATGGCGCAATAACGCCTCTTCAATGGTCTTGGTAAAGACGCCCTGTCCGCCAATCCGCGTCAATGATGATTTTTGATCGCGATCGCCCTGGGTCTTAATGATGACGCGCTCAACCTCGAGCTGTGGGTAATGTTTGCATAACTCAGATTCTACAAATCCGGCCTGCCATAGGGCCAGGGCACTTCCTCTTGTGCCGATGCGTACTTTATTTAGCATTGTACTCCTTTACGATTTTTTTTCAAATTCATAAAGCGCTTCTAAAAATTCAAGATATTGCTCATATTTTTGGGCATCGGAAAGATTGGCTTTCAATAATTTAATGTGTTGATGTAAAATTTTATTGAGAATACTTTCGGTTAAGTATTCCACATTTTCAAAACCGTCGTTAGGAAGCCGGGATTTCAAACGTTGCAACTCACTTTTGCGTAATGTTTCAAAATAGTTTTTAAGTTTACCAATTATTTGAGAAGAGGCATGGGTCGACAACCATTCCACGAATTCATGCACATAATAGAGAACGATCTTCTCTGCCCTTGGAATTTCCTTTTTTCTCCGGTTTAAATTACTCTGCACCACCTCATTGAGATCATCCAGATTGTAGAGGTACACCGAATCGAGCTCATCCAGTTCCGGATCGATGTCTCGCGGAATGGCCAGATCGATCAGAAACAGAGGACGGTTGGCCCGTTGTCTCTGGATGGGCGCTACCATTTCGGTTGTCAGCACAAAATCGGTGCTGGAGGTGGCGGAGATAACGATATCGGCCTGTTGCACGATTTCGGGTAGGTCTTTCAAACCATAGGCTTCACCGGCAAAGCGTTTGGCCAGTTCCTGAGCTTTTTCAAATGTTCGATTGGCGATCAATATTTTCCCTACGCCCTTTTCCAGAAAATGCTGAGCAGCCAGCTCAGCCGTTTCACCTGCGCCAATTAACAAAGCCGTTTTATCGGATAAATTGGTAAAAATTTTGCGGGCCAGTTCTACGCCGGCATAGCTTACGGACACTGCGCCTTCTGAAAGGAAGGTTTCGCTCCTGACCTTTTTTTCAGCCTGCAATCCGTAATTGACCAATTTATTTAACAAAGCGTCGGTTTTATTGAGGTCATAGGAGAAATAGTAGGCCTCTTTAACCTGACCGGTAATTTGCGGTTCACCCAAAATCTGAGAATCCAGGCTGGAAATGACTCTGAAAAAATGAAAGACAGCTTCTTTGCCCTTAAGAACGTAGATGTAGTCATCACTGGTAAAGTAATCGCCTTTTTTGAAGGTATTTAAAAAGCGTCGTATTTCGGTCAGTTGCTGATCGTGATACGCGCCGCTCAGGTAAATTTCCGTACGGTTGCAGGTGGAAAGTACAATCAGACCACGCAAATCAAATTTTGCGGGTAAGACTTCGAGCAGCGCTTGCTGTTCTTCTCTGGAAAAGGCCAATTCTTCCCGAATCTCGACCTTTGCTGTTTTATGGGAAATGCCGATTAAACTTAAGGGTATCTGTGTATTCATCCTTGCTTTCAATTTTAATAAAATTCATGAAACGATCTTCCCACCGTGAGCACAAAAGCCATCCCCGCCAACAACACGATGAAGCCGGTGATGGACAAATAGGCCATAACGCGGGCAGACCATTTTCTGAAATGTGCTGCCAGGTAAATAATCAAATAAGACAGCCAGATTAAATCGGTGATGATCACTTTAGGATCGGAATAGAAAAATTGTCCAAAGGCACGTCTGGTCTGGACGTGTCCTAAAAAAATACCGATGCCCATCAGGATGATGCCTATTAACACAGCGCGCTTGCTCATATTTTCAAGATAGGAAAGCGGAGGAAGCTGTTCGAATATTTTGTTGAACCGCTTTTTCTTGATATTACGATACTGAATGAGATAAAGTAAAGCATAAATCGCGCTAATCGCCAGAGCCGTGTAACCGATGATATTCAATGAAGCGTGGATCGTAAAGGTTGGATCGCTGAGTAAGGGATTTGATTCAGCCTGCCAGTCATGCTGAAATGCGGAAATGAGAACCGGGAAAAAGGCAAACGACAGAATAAAAAAACCCGAAGCCCGATTTTCAAACGTATTTTCAATAATGTAATAGACCAGTAAGATGGCAAATCCTAAAAACGACAGGGCATCAAAGGCAGAAGACATGGGCATGGCTTTCAGAAATATCTGGCGAACAACTATCTCAATGCCATGAATAATGATTAGACCGAGTAAAATGATCCGGGTTTTGTCTTCGTATTTTCTTTCATTGCCAAAATAGATGCTGTAATACACACCTAAAACAATTAAATAAAAAACAGGCAGCAAATAACTTAGAATCTGGCTTAAAGTCCGCATAAAGACTTCCCTAATCATCGTTAATTTTAACTTTTAAGTTAAAAAGAAAATGCCTCAAAACAAAATCCGATTGCATGGAACATGTACGGTAGCTAATATTTCAACAGGAATTCATTAAAGGACTACAAAGAACATAACAGAGTTACCAATACACAAAAGAGAACGGGTCGTACAACTCTTCATATTTTAATTAAAAATTACGAATGACGAATTATTTTTTGAAAGCGCAAGTGGTGCCTATGACTTAAAGCCCGTGCCGGCATGTCATTCTGAGAATCCCTTATATGGGCTTTGTTTCACCCTCTCTCGATTTTCGGAAGAGAGGTATTAAGAGGGTGAGGGCTTGTGAGAAGAATCCCTTACATGATTAAAGAGATTCCGGCTCTCGCTTGTGCTCGGCCGGAATGACACGTTCGGGGAAGATATTCCGCCATATGATTTCTCCTCTCTGCACGTCGCTTTTGCTCCACGAATCGGTCGAAATGACAATCAGGGAGGGCCCGTGCCGGCATGTCATGCTGAGAATCCCTTACATGGGCGTTATTGACCCCCTGATTTTATTCCCCTTTTTTAAACACGCCAATTAATGCGCCCGATTGCTCCTCAACAAACGGGTTTCTTTTAAAATCGCCAAACAAAGCAACCGGCTCAAACGAGGTTTGTTCATGCCAGGTCTTAATGGAGTGGCTGGTATGCGCAAAAAGTCGTTGCTGCTCCTCGAACAGCGTTTCCTCTTCTTTCACTAATTTGGTTTTGAACAGGGCGCCGGCCAGGTTCAGTTCCAGATACTGGCGAAAAAAGCGAATGTTGTGCGTTGCATTTTCCGTTACCGGAAACTGAAAATGCTTCTGTTTTAAAATGTTTTGCCAGTTAACCAGTTGAAAAATCCAATGGCCTCCGGGCCTGAGCAAATCAAAGACCTGACTCAATAAGCCGTTCAGTTCCTCTGGCGCTAAATAAGACAACACATTCCCAATGCAAAATATCAGATCAAATCCGGGCATGTGTTCCTTCTTTAATAATGGGTTAAGTTTCTCCAGATGGATTAAATCAAGGGCCAGCCATTTTCCATGTGGACATTTTTGGCGCGCCTTTTCAAGCATGGCCTCATTCAGATCAACACCCACCACTTCATATCCTTCTTGCGCCAGACGGGCAAGATAACTGCCTGTGCCGCAGCCCAGATCAAGAATGGCGCCTGGCGGCTTGTTTAACCAGCTTCTTAAAAACTGAAATGTATTTTCTCTAAATGGAAAAATGAGGTCATAATATTGGGCAAACTGCTGGTACATGGGCTTCCTCTGTTTTATGGCAAAATAACCACAACGCAGATCATTTACAAATCAGACTTTCGCACCTTCTGAAGCCTCTACCCGGCTATGGCAGTTGTTTTTTCAATTCTTCCGCCTTTTTTTTCTCTTCTTTGGCTGTTACCAGAGCTTTCTGATACCGTTTTTCACCGGGCTTTAAGGCCACAGCTTTTCGTAAATTTTCAATAGCCTGGTCATGTTGTCCCAGATACATCTGAGCCAGTCCCAGATCGTAAAGCACCTTGGCCTTTTGTTCCTTGGGTAGCGGCTTTTCTCCGGCCTGTTTCAATAATTGCAAACCGCTTTCCCATTCTCCCGATTTAAACATGGCCACGGCCTGGCCGGTTTCGGGCACTTTGTCATCGACCAGGAACTGAGCCTTTACGGTCACTTCAAAAGGGGCGATCATGCGCCTGAATTGGTTGGCAATGTCCGTTAAGCACTTGCGGTACAAGGCATTGCGGTCAATGGACGGCGGAATTTTATCCAGACCAGATTTTTTAGCGCTTTGGCTTGCGCGAAGCTCTCTGGAAGCAATGATCTTCCCGGTTTGTACATCGATGATTTTAATGAACACGTTTAGGTCATAGCGGCCCTTACGCCGATGCCACTGATGTCGCTTGCCTTTTTTGTCTTTGTACGGCTCATCATGCACCAATGTCTGTTTGAAGCGGTCTGTGGTTATGCGCCCAAAAATAAAGGCAGAAACGCCCAACAATTTACCGATTCGGGGAGCGCTTTGCTCGTCAACCAGTCCGGAAATGGCCAGTTTTTGTTCTTCAAGAATTTTTCCCAGGCTCTGGCGATCAATTACTTCGAATCGCCCGGTGGCCATGAGCTGTTCGGTAAACAGATCGCGTAAGTCACGGGCATGCTGATCGATTTTTCCATCAGCGTTAACAAAATCGCCTAAAGCAATTTTGGCATATTGTTTCAGGTTAATCTCCGCCGGACGCATCACCTTCATCATAACCGATTTGGTACCACAGGCCGTCACATACAGTAATAACATGAAAAATGCCAGGAAGGAAAGAATACGATGACTAATGCACATATTAATTCTCCTTGTGCGTTTCAAACGATGGTTTCTTTTTGAATTTACAACCAAAATCTAATTAAACCCAAAAGTTTGTTTCAAGTAATTTTAGTGGCAAAAAAAGGTACCGAAAAATGGAAAGGCAGAATAGCCGTAACACCTAATTAAGCGCAGAAAATAAAGCAGAACTACGGCTGCTCAAAAGAACAGTTTTTATTAAAAATTACGAATTACGAGTGATGAATTATTGTGTGAAAAGGCAAGTGGTGCCCAGGCTGTGAGGGCCTGTGCTGGCCTGTGATCCTGAATCCCTCTTCTTTCGTAACTCGAGCTTCAGCTCGAGATATTTGTAAGGGCGAAGCATTTTTTGAAAAGTCTTTCTTAAGAGCGATTTTAACTTTTACACAAAGAGGTTGCGCTAATTGGAACAACCTTCAGGAAAATGCTTCGCCCTTACGCCTAACAACGATTTCTCCGTTTTGTCCCGCCATTGCAG
>NZ_JBSMDE010000068.1:0-16167 GCF_056497305.1 Caldithrix sp.
TTGTGACTCGGCACATCCTTGTGCCTCGGCCTACGGCTGGCTTCGCCATCCAAATCTGCTTTCCTGCAGATTTGTGTAAGACTTTTCAACCTGCTCGAAGGGATTATTGAGTCCTGGAAGGACGAAATCCCGACGAGGCCCTGGATGGCCGGAAGTCGGGAAGATACGTGCTGTTAAAATTGGTAGGGTAATCCTGATTATTGGGAAAAGCCCCGTCTGATAGCGTATCTCGAAGACTGGGCAGATTTTCGCAGATCAAAATTAATTCTATTTAATGTCTGTCCAACGGTTGAAGCGAAGTGCAAATTCTGATTCACAGAGATAGACTCTTTAACCAATCAATCCCTTAGCCAGACAGTTTAACAATGTTTTTCTTGCCGCAAATAGCCCTCTATTTGGTAAGCCAATCTTACATTTCAATAAATTTTTTTACACAATATGAAGGTTTTTACAGAGAAAAAATGAACTGAAAGCGGATTTTTATTATATTGACTGAAACGGTTTTAAAGATTCTTGGAGGTCAAATGATTCTACGTAAAAATTTATTGATCTTGCTCTTTTTAAGTCTCGTTTTATCCACGGCCTGCACGCGTACTTACCCCGTTAAGGCCAAACGCGTCATTCTCTTAGGTATCGATGCCTTGAGCACCGATGGTCTGCAGGTTGCCCAAACGCCCAATCTGGATCGCTTAATCCGCGAAGGAGCGCTGTCCATAAAAGCACGGGGTGTTATGCCTACAGTCAGCGCACCAAACTGGGGCTCCATGTTGCTGGGCGCAGGCCCCGAACAGCACGGTATTACAAAAAATGGCTGGACAATCAATTTTCATACCATTGAACCTACTGTTTCTGATTCGCAGGGCTACTTTCCTTCTATTTTCGAAATTCTGAAAAAACAACGACCTCAGATGAAAATCGCTGCTTTTTACGATTGGCCAGCCCTGGGGGATCTGTTTAACCATCGCTGGCTGGATTCCATTGTGGTTACCAGAGATTTTAAAGACACCTATCAACAGGCCATTCCGTACATCGTCAGGGAAAAACCCGATTTTGCCTTTATTTACGTCGGCCATGTTGATGAGGTCGGGCATCAGGCCGGTCACGGTTCGCCAGAGTATTATCAGTCGATTACCGATGTTGATGCGCAAATTGGTCGGTTAATGCAGGCTTTAAAAAAGGCTGGCATGTACCAGGAAACGCACATCATAGTTATTTCTGATCATGGTGGTGTAGGACATGGGCACGGCGGCGAGAGCATGGCTGAAATTCAGGTACCCTGGCTGATTCGTGGTCCTGGCATCATTGCCGATCGCTTACTGGAACAGCCGCTCAATACTTTTGATACCGCGCCCACCATTGCCTTTTTGTTCAACGTGCCACAGCCGGCATGCTGGATCGGGCGCCCAGTTTTAGGCGCTTTCCGGCAAATGCCTTTTTCCGCAGCTAATCGACATAGCTATGTGCCTAAGCCAAAGGCCAGTTTGCAAAGCGGGCTGTACACCCAATCTCAAACACTAACCCTGCAATGTAAAGATCCGCAAGCTATTATTCGCTACACGCTGGATGGTCATCTCCCGCAAAAGGATGCGCCCCGCTATGAAGCGCCCATTCTATTAGACCGGTCGGTAATGATCAAAGCGGCCAGTTTTAAAGGCGATAATCGCAGCGAAATAGTAAGCATAGATTTCAAACGGGTTAAAGAGGTTAAACAAATAAAATTAAGCAATCCGCCATCGCCTAAATATCCGGCCAAAGGGCCCTTTTCACTGGTCGATCGTCAATTAGCGACCCCTGATTACAGGCATCCGGCCTGGCTGGGATTTGAACAAGATGATCTGGACTGCTGGATGGATCTGGGCAAGGCAGTACCTTTACAGTGTATTTCCTTACGCTTTTTAAAAAATGAAGACGTCTGGATTTTTACTCCCAGGCAGATTATTTTGCAGGTCGCAGATCAAAATAACGTTTGGCAGGCTCCCATGAACAAAACGGCCAAACAAATTGCAGAGGCCCCGGGAAAGGCGATTAAAACCATTACTTTTGAATTGTTCGGCAGTCCTGTGCGCTATGTGAAAATCAAGGCTAAAAACATGGGGCGCTGTCCGCCTGGCCATCCAGGAGCCGGCGGTAAGGCCTGGTTATTTATCGATGAAATTTTGATTGATGTAGAGCATAATAAATAAACAGCTTTGTCAGGCAATAACTGCAACTTTAAAATACTTCCTTAAAAACATTAATCCCGTTTTGCGGGATGCGAAAATTTTTAAGCTGCCTAATTACAGGGCAATCCCAAACGTTTGAGTAAATGAACATTTAGAAATCAAATTTTACAAAGCAAATATTAAATCTCCCCCTTCCTTTTTTAAAGGGAAGGGAGGCGGGGGGGGATGGGGTTAAAAACAAAAACTCTCCTTTTTGGACAGACCAAAGATCGGGGGGGATGGCTAATTTGTTAAAAGACTTCCGCTGTTGGAGGGGAATAGTTAAGTGTATAAGAGTGTAAGAGTTAAAGGGTTTCTGTTCATCGGCCTGTCATTCCATTCCCGCAAAGCGGGATGAGAATGACAGCAGGCACAAGCCTTCAGTGCCTGGAGATACTTTGTCCCTTCGCAAAATAATTCGTAATTTTTAATTTAGAATACTGCTTTCAAAAAATCTAGTCCCTCCACGGCGGGATGCGAAATGTTTAATGCTGCTTTTGGAGGGATGTGTTGAAGAATGGGTTTAAATGATATCTGCGAGATAAATAATTGTGAATAAAAAATTTTCTCACACTTTTGTTTGCGGCTCTGCTGCATTAGAATACTTCCTTCAAAAGATCTAATCCCGCCACAGCGGGATGCGAAAATTTTAATACTGTTTTAGGGAGTACGTGATGAAGAATTGGTTTAAATTATTTCTGCGAATATCTGCTAAATCTGCGCGAAATATAATTGTGATTAAAACAGTTTCTATCACTTTTTGTTGCGGCTATGCTGCCTTAGAATTAATTCTTTGTGCATTTGGCGGTTTTTTTTAAGCTTGCGGCTTTGCTGCCTTAGAAAGCAAAATCGGAATACCAAAAGATTGTACGCACCGCTTGGTGCCAATAATGGGTTAATTTAGCGCAAAGGAATAAGCATGAAAAATTTAAGGATACTTCTCATTGTGATTGTTATGGGTGTATCGGGGCTCCGGGCTCAGATTATTGTTAATGGTTTTCAAACTGACCTTGAGGGTCCAGAAATAGATTACCATTCACCGCATCCTCTGGCCCATCATGCTTTAATTACCAGGGCCACCGATGGTAGAATGAAAATTGTCTGGCAAAGCGGGAAGATTCCGATACTTTTAGAATCACGCCCCATAAAGGTCATCTGGCTTGCGGGACTGGGTTGCAATCTTGGTAACAAACCTTTTACGCCGAAAATAAATGGAGATTCCATTCTGACTTTTTCAACGGTCAACGAATCAAACTGACAGGTCGAAGGGCGCCATGGAATTCGTTTAGACTTTCATGGTCTGCTGGTTGACAAATATGGCGACCGCGTATGGGCTTAATGGAATTAACCGTTTCATCTGCTTCAAAATGGAGCGATCCGCAATTAGAACTGTCGATTACCGGTCAGGCAGCTAATAGTCAGACCTGGGTCATGGTTTACACCTATCCTATTATAAATGATGTACAGATCGAAATGGTTCCTGCATTAATCAGAAACAAAGGGAAGCGACTACAGCCATTGCACCTCATCTACACCCATCTTGCGCCGGCTAAAACGGTACAAATTAAATTTAATGATCAAACCCGCGCTGTTTCTGCCAACTACGGCATCAATCAATTTGAATTTCTTTTACCAGAGGTGCAGCACAAGACCTATCATCAACTAGAATTAATAACCAGCACACAGAAATTTTCAAGATCGTTTCATCAGAAACCGGTAAGAAAATGGACCGCTTATCTGGTGCAACATACCCATACGGATATTGGCTACACGCGTCCCCAGCAGGGAATTTTAGCCGAACATTTGCGTTACATCGATTACGCACTGGACTATTGCGATTTAACCGATTCTCTGCCTGATGCGGCTAAATTCCGCTGGACCTGTGAAGCCAGCTGGCCAATACGCGAATATTTATTAAGTCGCTCTCCCGAACAAATCGAGCGCTTGAAAAAACGCGTCGCCGAAGGACGCATCGAACTAACAGGCATGATGTTTAACATGTCGGAACTGGCCGATGAAAATTTGCTGGCTGCTTTGCTAGAACCCATTAAAACCATTAAATCCTTTGGAATTCCTGTACGCACAGCGATGCAAAACGATGTAAATGGCTTTGCCTGGGCCTTGCTGGACTATTTTGCCGATTTAGGTATTCATTACATCTCCATGGGAGAAAACACGCATCGCGCTCTCAAACCTTTTCCCTTTCCAACCCCTTTCTGGTGGAAAACGAAATCCGGGAATAAAGTCCTCGCTTTCCGCGCAGATCACTATATGGTGGCTAATTTTGTGGCTAATCAGGCTGGCGATTTAAATTCTGTCGATAAAGATATGTTTGCCTATCTGGAAAAGCTGGAGCAAAGCGGCTATCCTTACAATGAAGTCGAAATGCAACATAGCGGTTATTTTATCGACAATTCGCCTCCTTCTACTTTTGCCAGTGAAATGGTAAAAAAATGGAATGCCAAATATGAATATCCCCGACTTTGCATGGCAACCATTACAGATTTTATGCAGCTCATTGAACGAAAATATGGGAATCAGTTGCCTGAATACCAATTAGCCTGGCCAGACTGGTGGGCAGATGGATTTGGTTCGGCAGCCCGTGAAACGGCTGTAGCCCGCCAGACGGAATCCGATTTGATCATGGTTCAGGGATTGCTGAGCCTGGCCCGCCTTATGCATCGCCATGTTCCAGACCCCATGATCGACCAGCTGAAGGCTATTGATGAAAATTTGCTCTTCTGGTGTGAACACACCTTTGGCGCAGCAGAAAGCATCAGCGATCCTCTTTCCGAAAATTCGATCAATCAATGGATGATCAAAGCTTCATTTCCCTGGAAAGCGCAATGGCAAACCTACCTGCTGGAACAAAAAGCGCTTGGCTTGTTGCAGCCGCTTTTAGAACGCGGAGAAAAACCAAACATCTATGTGTTTAATACATTGAACTGGCGACGTTCAGGATTGGCGAACCTTTACATTGACAAACAGTTGCTGCCTTCTGATAAACAATTTCGTTTGCTCGATGAACAGGGGAATGTCGTACCCATGCAGATTTTAAAACAGAGAGCCGAAGGTAATTATTGGGTGTTTCTGACCAATGATTTGCCGCCATTAGGCTGGAAAAAATTTACTCTTCAGGTAAGTCTAAACAGCCAATCGCCATGGCCGACCACACAAAAGACCGTGCTGGAAAATGAATTTTACCGACTGGATATGAATCTCCAGAAAGGCGCTATTGAACGTTTGATGGACAAGCAACTGGGCCGCAACCTGGTCGATTTCGATGCGGCCTGGTCTTTGGGAGCTTTTATCTAAGAACGACTAAGAAATCGGCATGCCATGGAGCTGTACCAGTCTGGGAATCCGCAGCGGTCGGTTTTGCAGAATGTTAGGCTTATGGGCGTTCAGCACACGCCCCTCTGGGAAAGTTTGAAATTTCAGGGAACTTCACAGGCTGCGGTGCAGGGCTTTCCAATACAAATCGAAAACAGGCTTTTTAATTTTGAAAAACGGATCGATTTTATTTATACCTTGAGGAAAAAAGCTGTCCACCAACCGGAGGCGCTTTATGTGGCTTTTCCCTTTGCAGTGTCAAATGGAAAAATTATTTTTGAAGCTCAGGGCGCCAATATTGAAACCGGAGTTGAGCAACTGCCGGGCACAGCCACAGACTGGAATACCGTTCAAAGTTTTGCATCGGTTAAAAATAAGGATTTTCAAATTGTACTTTCTTCGATCGACTGTCCTTTGATGCAATTCGGAGATATTAATATTGGGCGTTACCAGTATCGGGCCAGACCCAAAAAACCGCACATTTACGCCTGGATGTTGAATAATTACTGGACCACCAATTTTAAAGACAGTCAATCTGGGGATTTAAAATGGCATTTTTCAATGACATCCCTCCGGCAAACTTCAGTTTCATTGGCCAGTCGTTTTGGCTGGGAAAATAAAGTGCCTCTGGCTGCCGTGGTCTTGCCTTAGGGTAGAGCAACGGTAACAGTAAAACCAGTTCCAAATCTATCCTTTCTGGAGAAAGAAAATCTAATTTTGATTCAGTTAAAACCCATTCAAAATTCAAAGTTTGTGCTGGCCATGGTTCGTGAGACAGCAGGGCAGATGTCTTCGTTTACAGTGCCAGAGGCATTTGAAGTATTTTATTCAAATGTTCTGGGCGTCAGAGGGCGTAAAATTGACAGAATCGAAATACCGCCATTGGGCACACGTTTTTTATTAATTAAACGGAACGATAGGTCTTTACGCTAACGTTTTAGCGTGCGAAAACTTTTGTGCTGCATTAGGCTTTAAACCGTTCATGGATTATCATTCTGGCGCTGCCAGACGGTACCGTCCCCGAAAATCAGGGGGCGTTTCGATCCAATCAGGGGCCAGCCGAATGGTACAGTTAAAAGGACATCGGTATGTCATTCTTCTGCCGATTTATTGGGAGAAGAATGTCTTACAGTGTCATCCCATTTGTAGGCGCGGCGAAACTCGAACTTCAGCTCGAGACGTTTGTATAGGCAAAAAAGGATCGTTCCGCGCATCGGTCAAAATGATAAATGGCGTGAGCTTTTAAATAAAAACTCATCTTTTACCCATATTTTTCATAATGAAAAAGAGCTGAATATGAAGTCGACAAAATTAAACGATCATGTAAAAAGTTAAGTAAATTTACATTTCTGGTGCAGGCATTATGTTAAAATTCTTTTACTACTTTACGCATATTTAAGTGGTTTAATAAATAACCGCGAATATCTGCTGAAGAATAACCCTTATCGTCAGTTCTGCCTCCAGAAAACGAACGACGAAAAACGATGAAATAGATTCCTTTACCCTATGAATCGGGATCTTGAACGACACTTACCATGAGCTTTAGTACATTGGTACAATGTGCCCTTTCACAAAATAATTCATAGTTTTAAATTAAAAGTGCTCATTTGGGCATTAATGGATTGGCTATGTACACTGGATTCGATTTAGGTTTCAGGACTTGCTGCATAAGATTAATGATAAATAATTAGATGGAGTTTAATATGTTAGTGATATAAAAAATTTCGAAGGCTGATTCCGGTTGAAATAGGATTTCGGTAATCCATCTAAGAAACATAAATTTTTATTCCACTGTTGTTAATTTTTAAGGGAACGAATTTTAAACCGTTTTGCTTCATTAAAAACGTGGTTGAACAAAATATAATAGGCGATTTCAGTAAGAAATTTGATCAGACGCTAAATAGTGATTCAGCAAAGTTTTTGTGTGTTAATGAGAAAAAATGACAGTTTGTACATTCCTGCTATTTATGCCGGTAACTAATTTTTTCTGACGATTTCATTTTTGTTATCTTTATTTCAAATTTTTCTTATATTAATAACAAAAAATTAATGTACCAACAGAGATGCAAATGAACAATTTTCGAAAAGGCACCATCATTCAAGCCCCCAACTGGCCGGAGCCGGTGGAAATTGATCTAATTGAAGTGACCGGCGATTATATCCGCATCGTGGGCTCTACAACAAAATCACGGCAGCACGTTGATCAGTTGATGCCTAGAGGAGAATTCGCTCAATTTAAATTGGATCAATTTAAAGCCAGTTTTAGCGAAGAAGCATGGAAAGTATTTTTAGCGCTGGAGACGATCCGCTACCGCTTTGCTTCCATGTATGATCCCCTGATTGCCATGAACGCTTCCAAGGTGGATCCACTGCCGCATCAGATAGAGGCGGTTTATGGATACATTCTTAAAAAACCGCGTATTCGCTTTTTAATTGCCGATGACCCTGGCGCCGGAAAAACAATTATGGCGGGATTGCTCATAAAGGAATTAAAAATCCGCAATCTGGTTAAACGTATTTTAATCGTTGCGCCGGGGCACCTGAAGGATCAGTGGCGCCGGGAGATGAAAGAACGCTTTGAGGAAATCTTCATTCCAGTAGGCAGACAATATATCGATGCCCTTTTCGGACAAAATGTCTGGATGCGGGAAAACCAGGTGGTGACTTCCATTGACTTTGCCAAGCGCGAGGATGTGCTGCCTTCCATTGCCGCCGCCCATTTCGATTTGATTATTGTGGACGAAGCCCACAAAATGAGCGCTTACAAATACGGCGATAAAATAAATAAAACCAGTAGATATAAATTAGGGGAAACCCTATCGAAAAATTGCGAGCATTTGTTGTTTTTAACCGCCACACCGCATAAAGGCGATGCGGAGAATTTTCGCTTGTTTCTGGATTTACTGGAACCCGGATTCTTTGCCACAACGGAAATGGTGACCGACTCTATAAGAAATAAAGACAATCCGTTGTTTATCCGTCGCGTAAAAGAAGACTTGAAAGATTTTGAAGGTAAACCCCTTTTCCTGCCCAGGCATGTTCACACCGCTGCCTTTCAATGGAAAACAACATCCCCCCATGAAGTGGAACTTTACAACGCGTTGTCCAGATATGTGGAAACCCAATACAACAAAGCGCTGACCAGAGATAAACGGAGAAACATAGCCTTTGCTCTGGTTATTCTCCAGCGCAGGCTGGCTTCCAGCACCTATGCCTTGCTCAAGTCCCTGGAACGCCGTAAAAAGCGTCTGGAAGAATACCTGAAGGGCGCTGCGGAAAATCATCGAATAACCGATAGCACCTTCGATTTTGATACGGTGGATGAGATGAGCGAAGAAGAGCGCTGGCGTGAAGAAGAAATCTGGGAAACCCTCAGCGTTGCCGAAAATCGCCAAGAACTGGAAAATGAAATAAAAACCATAGAAAAATTGATCGAAAAAGCCAGAGCCATTATTCAAAACGAAGAAGAAGTGAAGCTAAACGAATTGAAAAAATCGCTGCAAAAACTCTCCGATAAATTTATCGATCCTAAAGATAAAAAAATTTTAGTCTTTACCGAATCCCGAGATACCTTGGAGTATCTGGAAAAGAAAATCCGCAGCTGGGGCTACCGCACAAACACCATCCACGGCGGGATGAAATTGGAAGAGCGGATAAAGGCCGAACGCATTTTCAAGAACGAAACCGACGTTTTGGTTGCAACGGAAGCTGCCGGCGAAGGCATCAATTTGCAATTCTGCCATCTCATGATCAATTATGACATCCCCTGGAATCCTAACCGACTGGAGCAGCGCATGGGACGTATTCATCGGTATGGGCAGCAAAAAGAGGTCTTTATTTTCAATCTGGTGGCCATCGATACCCGTGAGGGCCGTGTGTTGCTCAAGTTGTTTGATAAATTGGATGAAATACGCAAAGCCCTGGGGAGCGATAAAGTTTTTGACGTGCTAAGCGAGGTGCTTTATAATCAAAATCTGTCCACTTTGCTGATGGAAGCTGCGGCCAATGCCCGCAGCGTGGATGAAATTTTGAGAGAGATAGATATTAAAGTAGATGCACGGTATATCAAACAGGTAAAAGAAAATTTAGGGGAGAGTCTGGCCACGCGTTTTATCGATTATACGCGCATCAAAGAAATGGAACAAATCGCGAAGGAAAATCGGCTGATTCCAGAATATACGGAGAGTTTTTTCAAAAAAGCCTTCTTGAAGGCCGGCGGAAAAATGCGGGAACGCAAGGATGGTTTCCTGGCTATTGAGTCCATTCCCCATGAAATTCGTGACCTGGCAGATAAAGACGAGTTTAAAAAAGCCCATGGTGATTTGCTCCGACGCTATCCCAAAGTAACCTTCGACAAAGAAATCGCCTTTAAAAATCCGGACGCAGAATTCATCTGCTTCGGTCATCCCCTGTTCGAAGCCATGATGGCTTACATCGAGGGAAAATTTACCGATACTCTATTAACCGGCGCCACCTTTACCGATCCGGAGGGGCGGATGGATGGATACATCATCTTTTATGAAGGGGAAATCAAAGACGGCACGGGCAGTGTGGCCGGCAAGCGATTGTTCAGTTTTTATGTACCCTTAAATGCTGCAGACCTGTCTGCGCCACAGGTGGTTTCTGTTCCGCCTGCTATCATCTGGGATCTGGCTGAAGCAAAAGGCACAAAGGCGCAGGTGGCCGATGTGGAACCAATCAAAACCCTATCCAAAAATATTGCGATTAAAGAATTGGAACGGTACAAAGAAGAACTACTCCAGGAACGACAGCGCCAGGCACACATCAAACAGAAATATGGTTTTAAGTCGCTGGAATATTTAATCGTGAAGCTGGACGGGGAGTTGATCAATCTCTATGACCGTAGGGAAAGAGGCGAAAATGTGGATCTGGCCATTCGCAATAAAGAGGAACGGAAAGCCAACTATGAAAAAGCTTTAAAAGAATTAACGGAGCAAATTGAAAAAGAAAAGCGGCTGACCATGAGTATGCCCCGCTTTAAGGGGATCATTCGAGTCATCCCGGAAGCGGCAGTGGATCCAGAAATGCGCAACGACCCGGATGTGGAACGCGTTGGCATGCAGGTGGCCATGGAATATGAGCGAGCCCATGGCCGTAAGCCGGAAGACGTCTCTTCCCAGAATTTAGGCTTTGATATCCGTTCTATAGACCCGAAGACGAATTCGGTTCGTTATATTGAGGTAAAAGCTCGCTCGCAGGTTGCAGCTGTGGCGTTAACGCAGAATGAATGGTTTAAAGCCAGGCGCTTTAAGAATGATTACTATCTTTACGCCGTGATGCCCACGGCTGCTGATCCAAAGCTATACATCATTCGCAATCCGGCTGAAACGCTGAAAGCAGAAGAAAAGGTCGAAGTCGTGCGCTATCTAATTTCGGCGGATGAACTGATTCAAAAAAATATTATCGAAAATTGAATGTAAAAAAAATGATTCAAAGCGGAGAATCGCAAACCATCGAGTTTAAGAAATTATTCGATCGTGGATCGGTGGAAACGGCAGCTGCTTTTGTTGAAATCGAAAAAACCAACTATTTGGTGAAAAGGGAAGAAATTGAGTGAAAAAATACCACAGATAAGGGAATAAAAACTGAGAAATTGGTAAATGTAAAAAGGCAGGAAACATGATTAAACGAATTGAATCACTATATTATAAAGGTTTTAAATATATTAACGTCAATTTATTACCTTATAATGTCCTGGTAGGGCCAAATGCCAGTGGAAAAAGTTCTTTACTGGATATTTTTATCTTTTTGAAAGACGTTTTAAACAATGGCCCGTCTGCGGCGGTGGAGAAAAGGTGTTCCCAGTTTTCTCAATTAGTGTGGAATAATGAAAGCAATTATTTCGAATTTGCTCTGGAGTTTGAGGTCCCCAGAGAAAAAAGCGATGTTTATCGTTATGCACGATATGAAATTGCTTTAACCTATCATGAACAAGAAGGTATTGTAATAGATAACGAAAATTTGTGGTTAATCAAAGATTTAAATGGCAAATCCCGAAAAAGGAAAGAAGGAATTCAACGTTCTTTATTTCCCATGGAACCCAAAACGCCCGAACATATTGTGCGCCAAAGAGAACGAACGCCGGCTGGATGGCGAAAAATCGTCTCCAAGAGCCCGAAAGGGAACGATTTTTTTCGTTCCGAAAGTACAAAATGGAATATTACTTATAGGTTTGGTCCTAAAAAGGCTTCTTTAGCCCGAATTCCAGAAGATGAAAACCGGTTCCCAATTTCTTTATGGATAAAAGAAATTTTGATGGAGCACATTCAATTTATTCAGCTTAACAGCGCTTCCATGCGTTGGCCCTGCCGACCCGATGCCCCGGTTTATTTTGAGGCAGATGGCAGCAATATTGCGAAGGTGGTTAAGAATTTGAAAGAGAACCACGCCAAAATTTTTGACCGTTGGCTGGATCATGTGAAATCAGCTTTGCCGGATGTGGATGCGATTGACATCAAAGAAAAAGAAGAAGATAGACATCTTTATCTGACTGTTCGATATAAAAACGGTATATCCATTCCATCATGGCTTTTATCGGATGGTACCCTGCGTTTGCTGGCACAGACCTTGATTGCCTATTTACCGGTTAAAGACAAACTTTTTATGATCGAAGAACCTGAAAATGGTTTACATCCGCAGGCGATAGAAACTGTCATCCAATCACTTTCTTCAGTGTATGACAATCAAGTGATATTAGCGACCCATTCCCCGGTTGTATTGCGACTTTCAAAACCGGCCGATATTTTATGTTTTTCCAAAACCGAATCAGGGGCTGTGGATATTGTTAGAGGGGATGACCATCCCAGGCTCAAAGAATGGAAACAGGACGTGGATTTGGCCACACTGCACGCTGCAGGAGTATTACAATAATGAAAGATTTGATTATTCTGGTAGCGGATAAAAATACCCAGTTTGTGATGGAAGGGCTACTTCAAAGGCATCAAGCGTTTGGGGTCAGGCCATTTTCCTATGATATATTTGTTCATCCTTTAAGAGACCCAGGCGTTTATAATGATGGGGCCAACATTTTAAGACCGTTTCAATCGCAGTATGAAAAGGCACTTATTTTTCTTGATCGTGAAGGCTCCGGGCAAGAAAATAAAACCGCGGATGAAATAGCGGCTACCATTAAAACTAAAGCTGAAACCATGGGATGGAGGGAGAGAATCGAAGTCATTGTATTCGACCCGGAACTGGAAATATGGGCCTGGACGCAGTCACCGCATCTGGCTGTTTATTTAGGTTGGGATAATTTGCACTCATTGGTTTCTTTTATTCAAGAAAAAGGATTTTGGGAGTCAGGGCACCCCAAGCCAGAACGCCCGAAAGAAGCGATAGAGATCGCTTTAAAAGAAAAGCGCATTCCACGTTCTTCCTCTATTTATAAAAAAATTGCGGAAACGGTTAACTTTAGAAAATGTCAGGAACCGTCTTTCCTTAAATTCAAAGAAACTCTTGTTAATTGGTTTGCTATTGGAGATCAAAAATGAACACCCACAAACGCTTTATTGAAGATTCCTTTCCGGTTAAAGAAGTCAGTATTGAATCGGCGCGAGAAAAGAATATCCGCCACGGGCATATCTCCACCCTGCACATCTGGTGGGCGCGGCGGCCGCTGGCCTCCTCGCGAGCCACCAATTTTGCCGCCCTCATCCCTTCCCCCGAAATTCCCGGCTGGGAGACCTACTTTGCGCCCCACCGGGAAGCCATAAAATCGGTATTAAGAGGCATGGGCTACGCCCCGTTGATGGATGAGGTGCAGGACAGGGATTTGCTGCACTATTTTATCATCGAACTGTCCAAATGGGAGAACTCCAACAACAGCCAATTGCTGGACATTGCCAGAAAGATGATTCTGGATGCCAACAACGGCGTACCGCCCCGCGTGCTGGATCCCTTTGCCGGCGGCGGCGCCATCCCGCTGGAAGCCCTGCGCCTGGGATGCGAAACCTACGCCAACGACCTGAATCCGGTGGCGGTGCTGATTGAAAAATGTACCCTGGAATATCCCCAGAAATACGGTCAACCCATCACCAAAAAACAGTATTTTCAACAACGCCCCTGGTTACAAAAAGACAAAAGAGAAAAGACAAAAGAAAAAAGACTGTTTGATGAAGATGAAAACGAACTAGTCAATCCCCTGGTGGAGGATGTAAAATACTGGGGCAGCTGGGTGCTGGAAGAGGCGAAAAAAGAAATCGGACGATTCTATCCAGAAGAAGAAGACGGTAGTATTCCGGTGGGCTACATCTGGGCGCGCACCATTCCCTGCCAGAATCCCGCCTGCGGAGCGGAAATTCCCCTGATGCGCCAGTTCTGGCTGGCGAAGAAAAAGAATAAAAAGGTGGCGCTGTTTCCGTTTGTTGGGGCGAACGGCGTACAATTTAAAATCGTAGGCGATGGCTATGAAGAAATGCCCGCAGATTTCGACCCTTCCAGAGGCACGGTGGCCCGCGCCGTGGCCACCTGCCCGGTGTGCGGTAATACCATTGCGGCCAAAGACACCCGCCGTTTGTTTTGCACCGTAGGGGCGGACGGCCGTCCGCCCGCCGGCCAGCGCATGATAGCCGTGGTGACCCATAAACCGCGAACCAGCGGCAAGCGCTACCGCCTTGCCACGGAAAAAGATATGGAAATCTACCGCCAGGCAGAAGCCTATCTGCAGGAAAAACGTGAAAAGCTGATGCAGGAATGGGGCATGGACCCGGTGCCCGATGAGGAAATACCAAAAACACCTTCAAATACAATGGGGGGAACGAATCGTGTTTTGAATTACGATATAAAAACATGGGGCGATTTGTTCAATGCCCGGCAGAAGCTGGCCTTGATTACCTTTGTGGAGAAGGTAAGGCAGGCGCAGGAGAAGATGCAGGAAGCCGGTGTAGAAGCGGAATATGCCAAAGCGGTGGGAAACTATTTAGCTTTAACCTTAGATATGACTGCAGCGTTTGGAAATGTTCTTGCACGATGGGAAAATACTTCTGAGGCAATAAAACAACTTTTTGCAAGACAAGCTTTACCAATGATGTGGGATTATGTGGAAGTTAACTCATTTAGTAATTCATCAGGAAGTTTTAAGGCTGGTTCTGAATATTATTTTAAAGTTATAAATCATTGTTCAAAAACTGATAAAATATGCTCTTCTATTTCACAATTTTCGTCAACATTATTGGGATTCAAGGATTCTTTCTTCGACGCTGTTTTTACCGATCCGCCCTATTACGACAACGTGCCCTATTCCTATCTGTCCGATTTCTTTTATGTCTGGCTCAAGCGTTCGTTGGGAGCCGCCTATCCGGAACTATTTTCCACCCCCCTGACGCCCAAGAAGAATGAAATCGTGGCTTATTCCAACGGTCCCGGTGGCTGGGAAGACGGCAAAGCCTTTTTTGAAGATATGCTCAAAAAATCCTTTCAGGAAATACACCGTGTTTTAAAGCCCGACGGCATGGCCGTGATCGTTTATGCCCATAAATCCACCGAAGGCTGGGAAACGCTGATCAATTCTCTGCTCGATTCTGGCTTGATCATGACCGGCGCCTGGCCGATCAATACAGAAATGGAATCAAGATTATTAGCAAGAGAAACGGCGGCGCTGGCATCGTCCATCTACATCGTTGCCCGCAAAATGGAACGCCAGCCCACCGGCTTTTACAATCAGATCAAAGAAGAACTGCATCAGTATCTGGGCCAAAAACTGGAGCGGCTCTGGCAGGAGGGCATCAGCGGCTCAGACTTTTTTATCGCTGCCATCGGTTCGGCCATCGAGGTGTTTGGCAAATACGAGAAGGTAATGGACAATGAGGGCAACATCATTCGCGCCGACCGGCTGTTAGCCGACGTGCGCCAGATCGTCACCGATTTTGCAGTGCGTCAGATTCTGCACAATGGCTTTGCCGGGGAAATCACCGACCTGACGCGCTTTTACGTGCTCTACCGCTGGGAGTTCGGCGCCGCTCGCGCTCCCTTCGATGAGGCACGAAAACTGGCCCAGAGTTGCGGCATTGATCTGGCCTGTGAATGGAGCCGCGGCGGCTTTGTAAAAAAGGAAAAGGAGTTTATCCGCCTCCTCGGTCCGCAGGAAAGAAATGAAGATACGCTAAAGAATGCGTCGGAAATGATCGATGTCCTGCATAAGGTTCTTTTGCTGTGGGGCAAAAGCCGGCGTCAGGAAATGGTGGCACTGCTGCAGGAGTCCGGTTTTGGCAGCAGCGAAGCCTTCTACCGCGTGGCGCAGGCCATCTCCGAATGTTTGCCCAATGATAACAAAGAGAAAAAACTGCTGGACGGCTTTTTATCCGGCCGGGATCGACTGCAGGAAGAGATGAAAAAGGAAAGCGTTCAAAAAAGATTGTTTGACTAACTGCGCAATGGGATAATCGGCTTCAGGATGTAAAATGAAAATTGTACTCTCGAAAAATCGTGTCCCCATTCGGATAACCGATGAGCGACTGCGGCATATCTTGCAAAATCATCCTGAAATGGAAGGACAGGAGGATAAAATTATAGAAACGCTTAAAATGCCGGATATGATTCTCGAAGGCGATTTTGATGAACTGCTGGCGATCAAATTATATGCCAGGACACCAGTAACGAAGAACAAGTATTTGAT